>NZ_JADYVV010000069.1:0-53354 GCF_020194035.1 Bradyrhizobium sp. BRP56 | reverse complement strand
TGTTCACCCGTCGAGCACTCGCCACCATCGACCAGCCTCCGCCCATCAATCCCAGCCACCGCAAATGCAGAACATCCCCAAACCAGATGGAGTTCTGCTATGGATGACGTTCCCCGGACAGCCCTGCCTTTCAGGGGGAAGGAGAAGACAAGTCTGTCAACTCCGCACCAGCAGCGTGTTGCTCCGCGTCCGGCCCTGCTCGACGTAACCGCGCGCATGCATGTCCGCAATGCAGTCGTCGGCCCATTCGTCGTTCGACAGGTGCTCGATCACCACCGCGCGCGGCCACAGTGACTGCGGCGCGTCGCGGAAGAAGCCGATCAGCACGCGGTCCTCGAAACCCTCGACGTCGATCTTGAGCGCATCGACCTTGGTCGCGCCGGCCTCGTCGAGGATGCGTTGCAGCCGCAGCGACGGCACCTTGAACGCCTTGCCCGTCGGCGTGCCGGTGACGATGTGGCTGGCGCCGAGATTATCGCCGTCGGTCTCGATCATCAGTCCGCCATCGGTCGGGCCAGCGGCCGCCGCAACCAGGCGCACCTGCGGAAAGCCGGAGGCCTGGGTGTTGAACTTGAGCCGCGCATGCGTCACCGGATGCGGCTCGATCGCGATCACCCTGCCACCGGGCCCGACATCGCGCGCCAGCGCCAGCGCATAGGTGCCGACATTGGCGCCGAGATCGACGAAGGTGCCATCCGCGCCGACATGCGCCCGCAGGAAGGCGAGTTCTTCAAGGTTGTAATCGGGATTGAACAGCGCGCCGCGCTCGGTCGCGCTCGCCTGATGATAGAAGCGGAACGATGCGCCCTGATAGGTCACGTCCAGCGGCCCAGCGCCGAACAGATTGACCAGTTTCGACAGCCAGGGTCGGAACGCGCCGCGCTTCAATCCTGAGCCATGCGCCAGGCGGATGATGGCGGCCTGCGCCGCATTGGGCGCGAAGGCGCCGAACGGCGCCGGCGATATGTCGTTGCTCGGGATCACGCATGGCCTCGTCAAAAGCGCGGCATGCATAGCCGGTTTTGCCGGCAGCGCCAACGCCCGTTACGCCGCCTTGCCCGCTGCCTGTCGTTGCCGCAGGAAGCGGCCGAGCAGCCTTCGCTTGCCCTTGCGCGGGATCAGGTCGACGTCGCTGACCAGTTTGGCGCCGCCCTTGCGGCGCTCCAGCACGATCTTGCGGCTATGGAACGCTTCGAGCTCGACGCGGTGGGCGACGCTGACGATGGTCGCCTTCGGCAGTTCCGTCGTCACCGTCTCCATCATCTTGTCCTGGCTCTTCTCGTCGAGCGCGGACGTCGCCTCGTCGAGCACGACGATGTCGGGGGCGTGCAGCAGCAGGCGGGCAAAGGCGAGCCGCTGCTTCTCGCCGCCGGACAGGGTCTGGTCCCACGGCGCGTCCTCCTCGATCTTGTCCTTGAGATGGTCGAGGCCAACCTTGTGCAGGGCACGGCTGATCTCATCGACGTTCCAGTCTTCCGCCGCACCGGGATAGGCCACCGCGCGCCGCAGCGTGCCCGAGGGCACGTAGGGCTTTTGCGGCAGCATGAACAGGCGGCGGTCCGCGTGCAGGCCGACACTGCCGCCGCCCCACGGCCACAGCCCGGCGATGGCGCGCACCAGCGTGCTCTTGCCGGTGCCGGATTCGCCGGCGACCAACAGCCGCTCGCCCGGTTCGATCACCACTTCGGTCTCGCCGACCACGGCGGTGCCGTCGTCCAGCGTGACGGAGAGATCGTTGAGGCTCAGCATGGCCTCGCCCTCGGTCTCGCCGCGCTCGATGCGGCCGAAGCCGTCGCCGGTCTCGGCGCGTTCCAGCCCGTCAAGCGACATCATCAGCGAGGCGATGCGCCGTGCGCAGGCGTTCCAGTCGGCGAGCCGCGGATAGTTGTCGACCAGCCAGCCGAACGCGGTCTGCACGATGGTGAAGGCCGAGGCCGCCTGCATCACTTGGCCGAGCGACATGCTGCCGTCGAGGAATTTTGGCGCACACAGCAGCAAGGGTACCACCGGCGCAATGAGATTCGATCCCTGCGACACCAGCGTCGTGCGCATGTGTTGCCCGGCGAGCCGCGCCCATTGCCGCAACACGTTCGAGAACGTCTTGTCGATGCCGTCGCGCTCCTCGGTTTCGCCGCCGAGTAGCGCGATGCTTTCGCCATTCTCGCGCACGCGGGTCAGGATGTAGCGGAATTCCGCTTCCGCCTGGTTCTTGTCCTCGGAGATCTGCGCGAAGCTGCGGCCGATCGCCGTGATCGAGCCCGACGCGATCGCCGCATAGATGATGGCGGCAATGACCAGGAAGCCCGGGATGCTGATCGACGAGCCGCCGAGCGTCACCGTCAGCGCGCCGCCGATGGTCCAGAGCACGACGATGAAGGTGACGGCCGAGAGCAGCGCCGACGTCACGCCGGCGACGAAGTCGACCGGAGAATCGGTCGCGATCCGCAAATCCTCCGCGATCCGGTATTCCGGATTCTTGTGATCGCCGTCGACGAGGTTGAGCTGGTAGTAGCGGCCGTTCGTCAGCCATCGCGAGACGACGGCGTTGGTCAGCCAGGCGCGCCAGCGCCGCTGGATGCCCATGCGGCCGAACACCTGGGCGACCCCCAGTAGCACGCTGCCGATCGCGAGCGGAAAGAAGGTGGCCGTCAGGTGGAAGACACTGGCCGAATCGCGCTTTTCGATCGCATCGAAGATCGCGCGATTCCAGACATTGATGCCGTACTGAACGGCGACATTGGCGACGATCAGCAGCAGCAGGCCGATCGTGAACAGCCACGCCAGCCGGTCGCCGCTCCGGCCCCAATAGCCGCGCGCGCTGATCCAGAACCGCGTCAGCAAATAGTCCTTGCGCGCCTGTTCGGCCTCTTCGGCCGACAATTCGGGATCGGGTTCGACGATTTCGGGCGGCGGCGGTTCGACATCGTCGCCGCCTTCGGCAATCACCTCGACGAATTCCGACTTCTCATCCCCTTCGCTTGGCGCGGGATCCTTGCGCTCTTGACCGGCCGCCTTTGCGCTCGCTTTCCGGGACGATGCAGTCTTGGCCGACGACGGCCCGTCCGACGATTTGGATTTTGCCTCAGCTTTGCCCATGGCAGATAACGCCAGGCAAATTACCCGGTTCCGCACTGGGACCGGCGGTCAGTCGCGCGGATTGCAACGACGAGTCCCCGCCACAACATCCGCCGCGGCGGTATGGCTCCCTGCTTTCGCCAGGACGACAGCGTGCTTGGGATGTGCCGCGCAACTACCTCACTCCGCCGGCGCCTGATCGCGCTTCAGCCGGCGCGAGCGCGTTGCTTTGTGCAGCACGCGCGCGAGCTGCTCGGCCGAATAGGGCTTCTGCAGCAGCTCGAAGCCACCGCTGCCCTGCTGCGACAGCACCTGGCTGTAGCCGGAGGCGAGCACGATCGGCAGATCGAGGCGCTGCCGGCGGATCTCCTCCGCAAGCTCGATGCCGCTCATGCCGGGCATCACGACGTCGGTGAACACCAGGTCGAACCGGTCAGCGTCGACGGCCAGCTCCTCCAGCGCGTGGGTGGCGTTGTCCACCAGCACGCAGGTGCAGCCGAGCTGGGTCAGCGTGTCCGCGGCAAACTTTCCGACCTCGGCATTGTCCTCGACGATCAGGACCGATGCGCCGGTCCGATCGACCGAGGGCGCGTCCTCGGCGCGCGGCGCTCGCGCGCCATGCCCGCCGACGACGCGCGGCAGATACAGCGTGAATGTCGCACCCTTGCCGACTTCGCTGGTGACGGTCACCTCGCCGCCGGACTGCTTGGCGAAGCCGAACACCTGCGACAGGCCGAGGCCGGTGCCGTGACCGACCTCCTTGGTGGTGTAAAACGGCTCGAAGATGCGGCCGAACAGCTCCTGCGGAATTCCGACGCCGGTGTCGGTCACCGACACCGCGACATGGCCGGGCGAGTTCGGCGGCGTGCTGGTCGCGGACGGCAGTCCGTCCACGGCGCGGACAGCGATCGTGAGCCGGCCGACGCCGTCCATGGCGTCACGCGCGTTGACCGCCATGTTGATGATGGCGGTCTCGAACTGGCCGGCATCGGCGTTGACGAGACAGGTCTCGTCCGGCACCTGCGCTGTGATCTCGATGCGCGCGCCGATCAGGGTTGCGATCATCTCGCTCAGGGTGCGGACATTCTGGCAGGCGTCGAACACCTCGGGCTTGAGGGTTTGCCGCCGCGCGAATGCAAGCAGCTGGTTGGTCAGCTTGGCGGCACGGTTCACGGTGTTGGAGATCGCATCGATGTAGCGCTGCCGCCGCGGCTCCGGCAGGTCCGGCCGCCGCAACATGTCGACTGACGCGCGGATCACGGTGAGCAGGTTGTTGAAGTCGTGCGCGACGCCGCCGGTGAGCTGCCCGAGTGCCTCGAGCCGCTGGCCGTGCCGCAATGCCTCCTCGGCCTCGATGCGCCGGTTGGCCTCCTCCTGCAGGCGCTGGGTTCGCCGGAAGGCGAGTGCGAGCAGGCCGAACAGCAGGGCGGTGGCCGGGATCCCGAAGATCAGGTGCTGGGCCATGGTCGACCTCCAGCGCGACTGGATCGCCGAGGTTTCGAGGCCGGCGCTGACATAGATCGGGTATCCGGCCAGCCGCTGGTAGCGCATGCGCCGCTCGATGCCGTCGGCCGGGGATTGGATCGTCATCGTCCCGGCCTCGGGATTGGCGACGATCTGCCGCCCGAGCGGGCCGCTCGGCTCGAACCGGACATCGTGGTCAACGGCAGGGAAGTGTGCCAGCACGGCGCCGTCGGTCCGGATCAGCGCCAGGAAGCTGCCGGGCTCGCGGCCGATCCTGGCGTAGAAATTCTCGAAATATTCCGGAAGCACGGAGGCCTGGATCACGCCGGCAAAGCTGCCGTCGTCGCCGTTGCGGCGCCGGCCGACGCTGAAGAACCGCGAGCCCAGATAGGGCGGCCGCGGCGTCAGCACCTCGCCGATATAGGTGCCGATGTCGCCCTGGGCATGGATCCGGAAGTAATCCCGGTCCGAGAAGTCGACGTCGGGGGCCGGCTGCACCAGGCTGTTGACCAGGGCGCGGCCGTTGGCATCGAACACCCAGACCGATTTCACCTGGGGGAGCGCCATGGCGACCTGGCGCAGCCGCTCGTGCAGGCTCTTCTCGCGCGCGCCGATATCGGCATCGCCCATGCCGCGGACGACCTCGGTGACCTCGGCGAGGCCGCGATCGATGGTCTCGAACACCTTCAGCGCGTGCTCATGGGCGACATCGAGCGTGCGCTGGATCTCCTGGTCGGCGGCCTCGCTGGTCGAGATCCAGGACATTGCGGAGGCAAAAACGAACAGCGCCAGCGGAAGGGCCAGCGCGGCGGCCATCATCCATTGCAGCAGTCTCAGCGAATTGCGTTGTGCGGTCTGCACGGGCGCTCCGGCTCCGCGCGGACCATAACGCAAACCGTTGCGCGGGAGGAAGCGAAACGGCGCCGCCGGGCGCGGCGCGGACGCTCGTTCGCCATTCCGCGACCTGTCAAGGTTACCGGAGGCCAACCCGGATCAATCAATTCGCAGCCGGCTCGCGTCCGGGGCGGCACGGGCGGCTGCGGCGCGGTAACATCACGACCTCGTTAGCCGCTCGCCGGCAGTCAAGCGGAAAATCGGCCTGGATGGCGCTTTCGGCCGCTGTTTTTAGGAGTTCTAAAACCTCTCACGGGCAAACGCTTGACCCTGTGACTACCTGCTGAAAAACAGGCCGCATGACAGGCGATCCAAACAGCTCCCGGGATGATTTGCAGGACGTCCGGCTCGGACATGCGGATCGCGGTTTTGTCGGAAAGATCATCAGGCTCGATGCGCTCGTGACGGGCTCATCGCTGTCTCCGCAGGAGCTGGAGCAGCGCCTGGTCGAGATGGGATTTGTCGAGGGCGCGCGCGTGGAAATCCTGCATGAAGGCACGATCCGAAAGGACCCGATCGCGGTGCGCGTCGACAACATCACGATCGCGCTGCGCCGGAGCGAAGCCATGGCTGTGATCGTCGAATGACCGCTGCATCCCTGCGCCTGGCGCTGGTCGGCGCGCCGAACACCGGCAAGACGTCGCTGTTCAACAGCCTGACCGGCAGCCGTCAGAAGGTCGCCAACTATCCGGGCGTCACGGTCGAGCGCAAATCCGGCGGCTTCGTCACGCCGGAGGGCCGCAGCGTGACCGTGCTCGACCTGCCCGGCACCTATTCGTTGCGCGGCCGCAGCCCGGACGAGGAGATCACCCGCGACATCGTGCTCGGCCGCTTCGACGGTGAGGCGGTGCCCGATCTCGTGCTCTGCGTCGCGGACGCCACCAATCTGCGGCTGACCTTGCGGCTGGTGCTCGAGCTGAAGCGCGTCGGCCGGCCGATGATGCTCGTGCTCAACATGATCGATATCGCGAAGCGCCGCGGCGTCACGATCGACATCGACCGGATGTCGCAGGAGCTCGGCCTGCCGATCGTGACCTCGGTCGCGGTTCGCAAGGGCGGCATCGACGAGCTCCTGAAGCGAACCGACGAATTCCTGGCCAAGTCGCATGAGGCGGCGGCCAGCGAATGGACGACGCCGACGATCGCCGACCTCAAGGCGGCGCAGCGCGAGGCGGACCGCATCATCGCGGCGGCGGTGACGCTGCCGACCAAGCCCGACACGCTGACCAACCGGATCGATTCGGTGGTGCTGCATCCGGCCTGGGGTCTCGTGATCCTGGCCGTGATCCTGTTCGTGATGTTCCAGGCGGTGTTCACCTGGGCGCAGCCGGCGATGGAGTTCCTGTCGGACAGCTTCGCCGCGCTCGGGCAGCTGATCCACAATTTGCTGCCCGAAAGCTGGAGCCTGTTGCAGAGCTTCCTACAGAACGGCGTGATCTCCGGCGTCGGCAGCGTGATCGTGTTCCTGCCGCAGATCATCATCATCTTCCTGTTCATCCTGCTGTTGGAAGATTTCGGCTACATGGCGCGCGCCGCGTTCCTGATGGACCGCATCATGGGCGGCGCCGGGCTGCATGGCCGCGCCTTCATTCCGCTGCTGTCGAGCTTTGCCTGCGCAATTCCAGGCATCATGGCGACGCGCGTCATCGACAACCGCCGCGACCGCCTGACCACGATCCTGATCGCGCCGCTGATGACTTGCTCGGCGCGCATTCCGGTCTACACGCTGATTATCTCCGCTTTCGTTCCAGCGACCACGCTGTGGGGTTTCGTCAACCTGCAGGGGCTCGTGATGTTCGGCCTCTATACCGCCGGCATCACCAGCGCGCTGACGGTCTCGGCGATCGCGAAATTCTTCCTGTGGCGCGATCACGCGCCGGCGCCGTTCATGCTGGAATTGCCCGACTACAAGATGCCGCGGCTGCGCAGCATCGCGATCGGCGTGTTCACCCGCGCCAAGATGTTCCTTTACCGGGCCGGGACTACGATCCTCTCGATGATGGTGCTGATCTGGTTCCTGGCCTCGTTCCCGCAGGCGCCGGCCGGCGCCGAAGGGCCGGCGATCAATTACAGCTTTGCGGCGATGATCGGCCATGCGCTCGAGCCGCTGCTGCGGCCGATCGGCTTCAACTGGCAGATCGCGGTGGCGCTGATCCCGGGCATGGCGGCGCGCGAGGTCGCGGTCGCAGCCCTCGGCACCGTCTATTCGATCGAGGGAGGCAAGGAGGCGGCGGACCAGATCGGCCAGGTGCTGGCGCAGAAATGGACGCTGGCGACCGCGCTGTCGCTGCTGGTCTGGTACATCTTCGCCCCGCAATGCGCCTCGACGCTCGCGGTGATCCGCCGCGAGACCGGCGGCGCGAAGTGGATGGTGGTGACGTTCATCTACATGCTCGCGCTGGCCTATGTCGCGAGCTTCCTGACCTTCAACCTCGCGCAGGCGCTTGGCCTGCATTGATCGGCAACGCAGTTTCATCATTTCGACTCGAAACTACGATAGGTGCATGCAACCAAGCGAAGCAGTAGAGTTGGCCGAGGGCGCGTGAAGCGGCAGGCGCCTCCGCGTGTTCCCTGCGAGACCATGCAATGTCGACGTACGGCCTGGAGCGGCTATTTTCGCCTCGAAGCATCGCAATCGTCGGCGGCAGCCCGCGTCCGTCGTCGCTCGGCGCGGCGGTGCTCAGGAACATCAAGGCGAGCGGCTTCACCGGCCGCGTCGGCGTCGTCAATCGGAACTATGCCGACGTCGATGGTGCGCCGACCGTTCCCGACCTGAAATCGCTGCCGTTCGTTCCGGATCTCGTCGTCATCAGCGCACCGGCGGCGGCGGTTCCGGAAATCGTCGCGGAGGCGGCTTCGGCCGGCGTTGTCGGTGCGGCGATCCTGTCGGCCGGTCTCGGCCATGGCGCGGGCTCGCTCGCGGAGGCCGCGGGGCAGACGGCGCGACGGCATGGCATGCGCCTGATCGGGCCGAATTGCCTCGGCGTCATGGTGCCGCGCGCCAAGCTCAATGCGAGCTTCGCCTCGCATCAGCCGTCCGACGGACACGTTGCCCTGATCTCGCAGTCCGGCGCGGTCGCGTCGGCGATGATCGAATGGGCGGCGGAGCGGCGGCTCGGCTTGTCCGGCATCGCGTCGATCGGCGACCAGCTCGATGTCGATGTCGCCGACCTCCTGGATTATTTCGCGCTCGACGACCACACCAGCGCGATCCTGATCTATCTCGAAGCCGTCAAGGACGCGCGCAAGTTCATGTCGGCGGCGCGCGCCGCGGCGCGGTTGAAGCCGGTCGTCATCGTCAAGTCGGGACGGATGGCGCAGGGCGCCAAGGCCGCCGCGACCCACACCGGCGCGCTGGCCGGCTCCGATGCGGTCTACGACGCCGCATTCCGCCGCGCCGGCATGCTGCGCGTCTACGACCTGCGCCAGCTGTTCGATTGCGCAGAGCTGCTCGGCCGCGGCTTCATCCCGCGCGGCAACCGGCTGGCGATCCTGACCAATGGCGGCGGGCTCGGCATCCTCGCGACCGACCGGCTGGCTGAACTCGGCGGCGTTCCCGCGACACTGACGGCGGAGACCATCGCGCGGCTCGACAAGGTGCTGCCGTCGGGCTGGTCCTGCGCCAATCCCGTCGACATCGCGGGCGATGCCGATGCCGACCGCTACGTGGCGGCGCTCAACGCACTGCTCGATGATGCGAACAGCGACGCGGTGCTGGTCGCGAATGTGGAAACCGCGGTTGCGCCGGCCCAGGGAATTGCAGAGGCGGTGGCGCAATGCGTGCGCGACCGCAGGACGAAGCGGAGTGCGGTTGCCGCGCTGGTGCTTGCGGCCTGGGTCGGCGCCGACGAACGCGCCGGCGCGATCTTCGAGGCGGCGCGGATTCCGCATTTCCCGACCGAGGACGATGCGGTGCGCGCCTTCATGTATCTGGTGCGCTATCGCGAGGCCTCCACGGCGCTCGCCGCAACCCCGCCGGGCGTCGCATCGGTGTTCACGCCGGAGACGGCGGCGGCGCGCCACGTCGTCGTGAACGCGCTGTCGGAAGGGCGCGCCTGGCTCGATCCGGCCGAGATCGTCGCGCTGTTCGCGGCCTATCATATTCCGATCGTGACGACGCTCGTCGCCGAGACCGCCGAGGACGCCGCCGCGAAGGCGGCGCCGTTTCTCGCCGAGGGACATGCGATCGTGGTCAGGGTGTTCTCGCGCGACATCCGGCACGCCTCCGATGTCGGCGGCGTGATCCTCGACCTGCGCACGAAAGACAACGTCGTTGAAGCTGCACGGACGGTCATGGCGCGGGCACGAAGTGCCCGGCCCGATGCCATCCTGCAGGGCGTGACGATCCAGCCGATGATCGTGCGGCGCGCGGCGCGCGAGCTGATCTTCGGCATCGCCGAAGATCCGACCTTCGGTCCGGTGATCGTGTTCGGCCGCGGCGGCCCCGCGGTCGAGGTGATCAACGACAAGGCGCTGGCGCTGCCGCCGCTCGACATGAATCTCGCCCGTGAGCTGATCGGACGCACCCGCGTTTCGCGGCTGCTCGGCGGCTATGGCGATGTGCCGGCGGTCCCGGCGGACGTCGTGCCGCTCACCCTCGTCAAGCTGGCGCAGATGGCGGCCGACATTCCCGAGGTCGCCGAGCTCGACATCAATCCGATGCTGGCGGACGAGAGCGGCGTGCTCGCGCTCGATGCGCGGGTCGCGATCCGCAAGCCGGCGCGGCTGTTTGCCGGCCAAACGCGGCTCGCCGTCAGGCCCTATCCGTCGCAATGGGAAGGTGAGCTTGCGCTGCGCGACGGCTCGCGTGTCACGGTGCGCCCGATGCGGCCGGAGGATGAGCCGATGGTCAGCGAGTTCTTCAAGCGCGTCACCGCCGAAGACCTCAGGCTGCGCTTCTTCCATGCGATGAAGGAATTCTCGCACGCCTTCATCGCGCGCCTGACCCAACTCGACTATGCGCGCGCGATGGCGTTTGTGGCGCTCGATCCGAACACCGGCGAGATGATGGGGGCGGTCCGGCTGCATTCGGACTCGCTGTACGAGAATGCCGAATACGCGATCCTGCTGCAGTCCGATCTCAAGGGCAAAGGCCTGGGCTGGGCGCTGATGCAGCTCCTGATCCACTATGCGCGGTCGGAGGGATTGAAGCGTCTGTCCGGCCAGGTGCTGACCGAGAACACCACGATGATCGGGATGTGCCGCGATCTCGGCTTCACCGTGACGATGGATCCGGACGATCACAGCATCGTCGATGTCGTACTCGACCTCGATCGATCCGGCGTCGATGCGGTCGGCGCCGATATCTTGATCCGGCCCGCTGCGGCTGGCCGCTGATAACAGCGCCAGCCGCGGCCGCGTCGGATCAGATCTGGCGTTCGACCAGCTTGAACTTGAGCTCGGCGATCGCTTCGGAGGGATTGAGGCCCTTCGGGCACGCCTTGGCGCAGTTCATGATGGTGTGGCAGCGATAGAGGCGGAACGGATCCTCGAGATTGTCGAGCCGCTCGCCGGTCGCCTCGTCGCGGGAGTCGGTGACCCAGCGGTTTGCCTGCAGCAGCGCGGCGGGGCCGAGGAAACGCTCGCTGTTCCACCAATAGCTCGGGCACGAGGTCGAGCAGCAGGCGCACAGGATGCACTCGTAGAGACCGTCGAGCTTCTCGCGGTCCTCGTGGCTCTGCCTCCACTCCTTCTGCGGCGTCGGCGTCGTGGTCTTCAGCCACGGCTCGATCGAGGCATACTGGGCGTAGAAATTGGTCAGGTCGGGAACGAGGTCCTTCACCACCGGCTGGTGCGGCAGCGGATTGACCTTCACGGCGCCGCCCGCGCCGACGTCGTGCATCGACTTGGTGCAGGCCAGCGTGTTCTGGCCGTCGATGTTCATCGCGCAGGAGCCGCAGACGCCTTCGCGGCAGGAGCGGCGGAAAGTCAGCGTCGGGTCGATGTGGTTCTTGATCCAGATCAGGCCGTCCAGCACCATCGGACCGCAATCATTGGTGTCGACATGATAGGTGTCGACGCTCGGATTCTTGCCGTCGTCCGGGTTCCAGCGATACACCCGAAATTCGCGCGTCTCGGTGGCGCCGGCCGGCTTCGGCCAGGTCTTGCCGCCTGAAATCTTCGAATTCTTCGGAAGTGCGAATTCAACCATGCTTGCTCGCCTTCGTTCTCAGTAGACCCGCGCCTTCGGCGGGATGTACTGCACGTCATTGGTCATCGTGTAGCTGTGCACCGGACGGTACTCGATCGCAGTCTTGCCGGCCGGATCGATCCAGGTCAGCGTGTGCTTCATCCAGTCCTTGTCGTTGCGGTCCGGGAAGTCCTCGCGCGCATGCGCGCCGCGGCTTTCGGTGCGGTTCGCCGCCGAATCCATCGTCACGACCGCCTGCACGATCAGATTGTCGAATTCCAGCGTCTCGACCAGATCGGAATTCCACACCAGCGAGCGGTCCGACACCGAGATGTCGCCGACGCCGCCATAGACCTTGTGGATCAGGTTCTGGCCTTCCTGCAGCACGTCGCCGGTGCGGAACACCGCGCAATTGTTCTGCATCACATGCTGCATGCTGTCGCGCAGCTTGGCGGTCGGCGTGCCGCCGGAGGCGTGGCGGAAGTGATCGAGGCGGCCGAGCGCGAGATCGGCGGAATCCTTCGGCAGCTCCGGCTGCTTGGCGTTCGCCGTCAGCTTGTCGGCAAGGCGCAGCGCGGCGGCGCGGCCGAACACCACGAGGTCGATCAGCGAGTTGGAGCCGAGGCGGTTGGCGCCGTGCACCGACACGCAGGCCGCTTCGCCGATCGCCATCAGGCCCGGCACCACCGAATTGTCGTCGCCATTGCGCTTGGTCAGCACCTCGGCGTGATAATTCGTGGCGATGCCGCCCATGTTGTAGTGCACGGTCGGCACGATCGGGATCGGCTCGCGGGTGACGTCGACATTGGCGAAGATCTTTGCCGATTCGGAGATGCCCGGCAGCCGCTCATGCAGCACCTTCGGATCGAGGTGGTCGAGATGCAGGAAGATGTGGTCCTTCTTCTTGCCGACGCCGCGGCCTTCGCGGATCTCGATCGTCATCGCGCGCGAGACGACGTCGCGCGAGGCGAGGTCCTTGGCCGACGGCGCATAGCGCTCCATGAAGCGCTCGCCCTCGGAGTTGACGAGATAGCCGCCTTCGCCGCGGGCGCCTTCGGTGACGAGGCAGCCCGAGCCGTAGATTCCGGTCGGGTGGAACTGGACGAATTCCATGTCCTGCAGCGGCAGGCCGGCGCGCAGCACCATGCCGCCGCCATCGCCGGTGCAGGTGTGCGCCGAGGTGCAGGAGGCATAGGCGCGGCCATAGCCGCCGGTCGCCAGAATCGTGGTCTGGGCCCGGAAACGATGCAGCGTGCCGTCATCGAGCTTGAGCGCGATCACGCCGCGGCAGACGCCCTGATCGTCCATGATCAGGTCGATGGCGAAGAACTCGATGAAGAACTCGGCCGAGTGGCGCAGCGACTGGCCATACATCGTGTGCAGCATGGCGTGGCCGGTGCGGTCGGCGGCGGCGCAGGTGCGCTGTGCCTGGCTCTTGCCGAAGTCGATGGTCATGCCGCCGAACGGGCGCTGATAGATCTTGCCGTCCTCGGTGCGCGAGAACGGAACGCCCCAATGCTCGAGCTCATAGACCGCGTCGGGCGCGTTGCGCACCATGTATTCGATCGCGTCCTGGTCGCCGAGCCAGTCCGACCCCTTCACGGTGTCGTACATGTGCCAGCGCCAGTCGTCCTGATGCATGTTGCCGAGCGAGGCCGAGATGCCGCCCTGCGCCGCCACCGTGTGCGAGCGGGTCGGGAACACCTTGGTGATGCAGGCGGTGCGCAGCCCGGCTTCCGAACAGCCGACCACGGCGCGCAGGCCGGCGCCGCCGGCACCAACCACGACGACGTCGTAGGTATGGTCCTGGATCGGGTAGGCCTTGCCGTTCGTGGCCGGGCCACCGTTGGTGGCCTTGCCGTTTCCTTCACCGGCCATGGATCAAACTCCCGACGACAATTTGAGGATTGCGTAGATCGAGGCCAATGCGACCGCGACGCAGAAGAAGTTGTTCGCCATCACGCTGGCGATCTTCAGCTTCTCGTTGTGGATGTAGTCTTCGATCACGACCTGCATGCCGATCTTCATGTGCCAGGTGCTGGCGATAATGAAGAGCAGCAGGATGATGGCGATCGGGATCGAGCCGAGGATCTGCGCCGCGCCGGCATGGTTGCGGCCGATCAGCGTGATCACCACGACGATCACGGGAACGATCAGCAGCGTCATCGCAACCGCGGTGAGGCGCTGGCGCCAGAAATCGCCCGTGCCGGTATGCGCGGAGCCGAGGCCGCGGACGCGCTCCAGCGGCGTGCGCATCGAGGAGGGGCCGCTCATCGTCCACCTCCCACGGCGTAGGCAATGATCCAGACCAAAACGGTCAATGCGATGCCGGCGACCAGCGCGCCCCAGGTCAGGGCTTCGCGCTCATTGGCCTTGAAGCCGTAGCCGAGGTCCCAGACGAAATGCCGGATGCCGCTGCACAGATGGTGCATCAGCGCCCATGTGTAGCCGAACACGATAAGCTTGCCGATCGCGCTGCCGGTGAAGGCCTGGACGTTGGCGTAAGCCGAGGGGCCGGAGGCGGCGGCGATCAGCCACCAGGCCAGCAGCAGCGTGCCGAAATAGAGGGCCAGACCCGTGGCGCGGTGGACGATGGACAGCGCCATCGTCAGCGTCCACCGGTAGGTCTGCAAATGGGGTGAAAGCGGTCGTTCGATCCTGGCGGTCATCGGCGGGCTTTATGTTGTGAGGGACCGCGGCCGGCCCATCGGGGAACGCGGTAGAGGAGTTCTATTTACGGAGTCGGATCACCCCGCGCAACGGCCAAATAGCCTTCGGTCGAACCGAAGTTCATTGTTAGAGTTGCCGAATTCTGGTTGATCCGCAGTGTGGTATACCAGATGCAAGGCCGAGCGAACAAAGTAATGAATCAGGATGCTCGTGGATCGATTGGCGCGCTCAGCTGCCCGCAAACGGGGTCCGCAAGGCGTCGATTTCGCCCCACTGCTCCACCAGATAATCGACAAATGCCCTGATCTTAGGCGATGCGAGACGTGACGGCTGAAGCATCAGATGTAGCGGCGTCGGCGCCGCCTCGTGGTCGATCAGCAGGCGCGTCAGGCGACCGCCGGCGAGATCGGACTGCACCTGCCAGGACGGCACGCGGACGACGCCGGCGCCCTCCCGCGCCGCGCTGACCAGCGCGTCGAGGCTATTCATCCAGAGCCGACCGGATATGCGGATTTTGCGACCCGTCTTGCTGCCGTCGGCAAAACGCCACTCCGCGCTGCCGGGCGAATTGGAAAACACCAGGCAGTCATGCCCGGCAAGATCGTCCGGGGTCTGCGGTGCGCCGTGCCGGGCCAGGTAGTCCGGCGACGCGCACACGATCATCTGCAGATCGGTGAGCTTGCGCGCTACGAGTTGCGAGTCGCGCAAGCGGCCGATGCGTATGGCCAGATGGATATCCTCCTCGACCATGTCGACGGCGCGGTCGATCAACAGCAGGTCGACGGACAGCGCAGGATAGCGGCGCAGAAACTCGACCAGCAGCGGCGCGATCACGAGCCGTCCGATCAGACTCGGCGAGCTGACGCGGATCCGTCCCGATGGCTGATGCGGGTCGCGCGCCAGCGTCGCCTCGATCTCCCTGACTTCGCCGAGGATCGATTTCGCGCGCTCGTAGAGGATGCGTCCGTCGTCGGTCAGCGCGAGCTGGCGGGTGGTGCGCAGCAGCAGGCGAGTGCCGAAATGCTCCTCGAGCGCGCTGATCTGCCGGCTCACCGAGGTCAGCGAGCTTGGCAGTGAGCGCGCGGCCGCCGACAGGCTGCCGCTCTCGACCGCGCGGACAAAGGCCGCCATCGCCGCAAGCTGGTCCAAGCCCGATCCTTCCGTATTTCGCAAGAGAGCCTGCTCAAGTGCATAGATACTCCCGAATCCCAAAAGGGGCTATTGCTCACCGCGAACAGTCTCAGGACGGCGCCGGGGAACCTGGTGTGGCCCTACATCGATACTGCGAAGGACATGATGGCCGGCCTCGATCCCAAGGAGCTACTCGAGCTTGCGCTGCTGCTGATCGCGGTCGGCGCGCTTTCCGGCTTTCTTGCTGGGCTGTTCGGCATCGGCGGCGGCGCGATTCTGGTGCCGGTGTTCTACGAATGCTTCCGCCTCGCCGGCGTGCCGCTCGAGGTGCGGATGCCGCTGTGTATCGGCACCTCGCTCGCGATCATCATCCCGACCTCGCTGAGCTCGTTCCGCGCGCATTATCGCCGCGGCGCGGTCGATATGGCGATCCTGAGGCGATGGTGGCTGCCGATCGTGATCGGCGTCGCCGCCGGCAGCGTCACCGCGCGCTTCGCGCCGGAGCGGCTGTTCAAGATCGTGTTCGTGATGGTGGCATGGTCGGCGGCCGCGCGCCTGCTGCTGGCGCGCGAGACCTGGAAGTTCGGCGACGACGTGCCGAAGGGCTTTTTGATGCGCGTCTATGGCTTCTTCGTCGGCCTGTTGTCGACGCTGATGGGCATCGGCGGCGGCCTGTTCGCCAATTTGCTGATGACCTTCTACGGCCGGCCGATCCATCAGGCGGTCGCGACCTCGTCGGCGCTCGCGGTGCTGATCTCGATCCCCGGCGCGCTGGGCTATGTCTATGCCGGCTGGCCCGCCGCCGCGCGCTTCCCCGACGTCACCGCGCTGCAACTGCCGTTCGCGCTCGGTTACGTCTCGCTGATCGGCGCGCTCTTGGTGATGCCGACCACGCTCGTCACCGCGCCGCTCGGCGTCAAGGTCGCGCACGCGCTGTCGAAGCGGGCGCTGGAGGTGGCGTTCGGGGCCTATCTCTTCATCGTCGGCGGACGGTTCGTGATCAGCCTCGTCGGCGGACATTAGCCGCAGCGCGTAGCCCGGATGGAGCGAAGCGTAATCCGGGGTTCATGCCAGTGATAGACCGCTCCCGGATTTCGCTTCGCTCCATCCGGGCTACGAACCGAGCGGACAACAGCCGCAGTCAGCCCTTCAACCGGACCTCGCTGTTGCCCCAGTATCGCAGATCGCCAGCGCTCTCGATACGATCCAAATCAGAGAGCGCCTGCAATCGGGCCGCCGTCGCCTCATAGGTGATAGCCCAACCGAGTTCCTTGAAGCGCTTTTCCGCATCGGTCACGAACGCCACAACTTTCCGCCAGCGGGACTTCAAAAGCGAGAAGATGACTTCGTCCAGTTGATCTTCGGTCACCGATGGCGGGAGAAGTACCTCGCTCCATGTCAATTCGCTGAAGAGATGCGGGGGCCTCGGTGGAGGTTTTAGGTCCGGATGCTGGGCATAGATGCCCACCAACAGCTTTCGGTGGACGATTTCGTAGAGTTCCTTGAGATGCTCCCACAAGGCGTCGCGCTCGGCCTCGTCGATTTGCCCCATGGCCATGACCGTACGATCGAGTGCTCGGCCCACGTTCAGTAGGCGTCTTTTCAGTTCGGCCGCCTGCTCTCGATCCATGCCGGGTCCCCGTCACCGCGTCCTGTAAATATCCTTGCGCGCTTCTTTCCGCAGCGCGTAGCCCGGATGGAGCGAAGCGCAATCCGAGGTTCTCGCAGCTGATAGAGTGGTCCCGGATTTCGCTTCGCTCCGTCCGGGCTACAAAACCACGCGTTAGTCCGTCAGTCGTACTTGGCTGTGGGTCGGTGAACGGGGATCACCCTCACCTTCGATTCGACCGGTATCCCATAGGTATCGCAAACGTGCTGCCATCATGCGATAGCTGAACGGCAATCCCAGCTCGTCGGAACGTACGATGCCTTTGCCTAGAACCAGCGCGGCCTTTTGCCAATATGGCTCAAGCAGCGACATGAGGAATTCGTCGAGCGCTGCTGTGGTCGCGCCGCGCGGCAATTTTACGTCGCTCCATGCCACGTCGGAGGTGGGGGAGGGGACAGGCAATTCCTCAAGAAGCGCGGACGGCAGCAAGTCGGGAAATTTTTCGTAAAGCGGCACCATCACTTGCCATTGCAACTCAATCAGAAGCTCGAAGAGCGGGCCGTCAAATTCGAGCTGCTCCTCTTTTCCGAGTTCTGCAATAGCCGTTCGGGCTTTCATCATCGCCTCGTTGGCGACGATGAGGTGGTCACTCAACCGAATAGCCTCTTTGCGATTCATCGGTTATCGCGGATTGTCGCGCCCCCTTACCCCTTCGCGTAAATATCCTTGTAGGTATCCCGCAGAATGTTCTTCTGCACCTTGCCCATTGCGTTGCGCGGCAGTTCGTCGACGACGAAGACGCGCTTCGGCATCTTGAACTTCGCCAGTCGTCCGTCGAGCGCCTTCAGCACTGACGCCTCGCTGACATCGGCGCCCTTGCTGCACACCAGGACGGCGGTGACGCCTTCGCCGAAATCGGCATGCGGCACGCCGATCACGGCTGATTCGATCACCCCGGGCATGGCGTCGATCTCGCTCTCGATCTCCTTCGGGTAGACATTGAAGCCGCCCGAGATCACGAGATCCTTGCCGCGCCCGAGGATGTGGACATAACCCTTGTCGTCGATCTTGCCGAGATCGCCGGTGATGAAGAAGCCGTCGCCACGGAATTCGGCCTTGGTCTTCTCCGGCATCCGCCAGTAGCCCTGGAACACGTTCGGGCCCTTCACCTCGATCACGCCGATGGTCTCGCGCGCGAGCTCCTTGCCGGTCTCGGGATCGGTGACCCGCACCGAAACGCCGGGCAGCGCGAAGCCGACTGCGCCGGGCACGCGATCGCCGTCATAGGGGTTGCTCGTGTTCATGTTGGTCTCGGTCATGCCGTAGCGCTCGAGCACGGCGTGGCCGGTGCGATCAGACCATTCGCGATGGGTGTCGGCGAGCAGCGGCGCCGAGCCCGAGATGAACAGCCGCATGTGCCTGGTCGCGTCCTTGTTCAGGCTGGGGTTCTGCAGCAGGCGGGTATAGAAGGTCGGCACGCCCATCATCACGGTGGCGCGCGACATCAGCTTGATGATCACGTCCGGATCGAACTTCGGCAGGAAGATCATCGAGGCGCGCGCGAACAGCGTCACGTTGCTCGCCACGAACAGGCCGTGGGTGTGATAGATCGGCAGCGCGTGGATCAGCACGTCCTTGTCCGTGAAGCGCCAGTAGTCGACCAGCGAATACGAGTTCGACGCCAGATTGTCGTGCGAGAGCATCGCGCCCTTGGAGCGGCCGGTGGTGCCCGACGTGTAGAGGATCGCGGCGAGATCGTTATTACCGCGCGGCACGGTGGCGAATTCCGTCGCCGCCTTGTCGGCGGCCTCGGTCAGCGAACCCTTGCCGCTGGCACCGAGCGTCTCGACCTTGGCGCCCACCTTGGCTGCGATCGCCTTGATGCCGTCCTGCTTGGAAGGATCGCAGACCACCAGCGCCGGCTCGGCATCGGTGATGAAGTATTCGAGCTCGTTCAGCGTATAGGCGGTGTTCAGCGGCAGGTAGACGCCGCCGGCGCGCACGGTGGCGAGATACAGCACCAGGGCCGAAACCGACTTCTCGGTCTGCGCCGCGACGCGGTCGCCCGGCTTGACGCCGCGCTCAACCAGCACGTTCGCCATCTGGCCTGCGCGCGCGATCAGATCGCCATAGGAGATGCGGCTGCCGTCGAGCTGCTCGATCGCGAGCCGGCCGGGGTCGTCGAGGCCGTCGAACAGGCGGGAAAACAGATTGGCGTTGGTGGTCGTGTTCATGCAAAGATTCCCCGAGGGGCGAAGGGCCAGAAGATTTCGGCTGGATTAGCAAAAACGCCCTTCAGAAAGCAACGGAGACAGTTTGCATGACAAATAATGGGAAACGCGTGGCCTGGGTCACCGGCGGCGGCACTGGAATCGGCGAATCCGGGGCGGAATTCCTGGCTGCGGACGGCTGGACGGTGGTGATCTCCGGCCGCCGCAGGGAAGAGCTCGACCGCGTGGTGGCCAACATCACGAAAAAGGGCGGCAAGGCCGAGGCGATCCCGCTCGATGTCAGCAACAAGACCGATGTCAACAAGGCCGCCGAGACGATCGTCGCCAAGCACGGCCGCATCGACCTCCTGGTCAACAGCGCCGGCATCAACGTGCCGAAGCGCAGCTGGGCCGACTGGAACTGGAAGGCTGGGACAAGCTCGTCGAGATCAACCTCAACGGCGTGCTCTACTGCATGCGCGCGGTGCTGCCGACGATGCGCAAGCAGAAGGACGGCTGCATCATCAATGTCGCCTCCTGGGCCGGCCGCCACGTCTCGAAGATGCCGGGTCCGGCCTACACCACGACCAAGCACGCGGTGCTGGCGCTGACCCATTCCTTCAACATGGACGAATGCGTCAACGGCCTGCGCGCTTGCTGCCTGTCGCCGGGCGAGGTCGCGACCCCGATCCTGAAGCAACGGCCGGTGGTGCCGAGCGAAGCCGAGCAGGCCAAGATGCTGCAGCCGGAGGATTGCGGCCGCACCATCGCCTTCGTCGCCAGCATGCCGGCACGGGTCTGCATGAACGAGATCCTGATCAGCCCGACCCACAACCGCGGCTTCATCCAGACGCCGGCGAACCGGGATTAGATGAGGACCGTCTTCTCCTTCCCCCTGAAAGGGGGAAGGCCGGGATGGGGGTCAGCCGCAGGCTATGCTGTATGCGGAGAGCGCTGATCCCCACCCGCCTTGCTCTGCGAGCAAAGCGACCTCCCCTTTTCAAGGGGAGGTTGGACTCCGTAGCCCGGATGGAGCGAAGCGTAATCCGGGGCGGTCTTCCCGCGGAGAGGCTGGTCACGGATTTCGCTGCGCTTGATCCGGGCTACAAACGACGGAGTCCCGCGCGACTCACTCGATGATCTCGTTCAATTCCTTCCCGGTATGCTCCGGCACGAACAGGAACACGCCGATCGCCATCGCGATCATCAGCACCGGGATACACAGGAACGACAGCGCGAATGAGCCGGTGTGCTGCTGGAGTGCGATCGAGACGAACGGGAACAGCACGAAGCCGACGAAATAGGCGATCGCCCAGACCACGCCGTTGGCGGCGCCGCGGATGCGGGTCGGGAAGATCTCCGCGGTCAGCGTTGTGCTCGGCCCCCAGAAGCCGAGGAAGCCGAGACACCAGGCGAGCCCGAACGCCCAGAGCAGCACACGGTCCTCGGAATAGACCCAGAGCGTCATGAAGATCGCACCCTCGATCAGGGTGATGATGAAAGTGCGGCGGCGGCCGATCTTGTCGATCAGCCAGCCCACCAAGCACAGTCCAAGGAAGCCGCAGAGCCCGTAGAACACGTAGAACAGGCTGTACTCGGTGGTCGACCAGTGCTTCTCGGTCGATAGATACAGCGGCATCCAGGCGCCGACCGTGCCGTAGATGCAGGTCGAGGCGCAGGCGACGAACAGCGCGACAAGCGTGGCGGGCAGCACGTCGGGCATGAACACCTGGCGGATGCCGACCGACTTGGCCTTGCCGAACCAGGCGCTGTCCTCGGCGCTGACCGTGCCGCCGCGCGCCAGCGTCTCCGAGATGCGCCGCTTGCGGTCCTGCGCGCGCACCCAATAGGGCGATTCCGGGCAGGTGGAGCGGATATAGATCGCAAGCAGCGCGATCACGCCGGGCACCATCACTGCGATGCGCCAGCCGAAATTGGCAGCCACGAGCCCGGTGATTGCGCCGGCGAGCGTGGCGCCGAGGCACCAGGCCGAGCGGGTGATGCTGATGACGCGGCCGCGCAGCCGGGCCGGCCAGGTCTCCGCGACCAGCATCGAGCCCAGCGACCATTCGCCGTTGAGCGCGAAGAACAATAGCGAGCGCGCGATCACGAACACCGCGAAGGTCGGCGACATCGCCGCGACCGGCATCAGGAGCGAGAACAGCGCGATATTGACGGCGAGCAGCGTGCGGCGACCGTAGCGGTCGGCGAGCCATGGCCAGAAGTAAAGCCCCGCGATGCCGACGAACAGCGCGATCTGCATGCCGGAGCGGTACTCCGGCAGGCTCAGCGAAAATTCCTTGATCACCATCGGCGAGATCAGCGCGAAGATCACGCCGTCCATGCCGTCAAAGCCCCAGCCGAGTGCGTTGGCGGTGGCGATGTGCCAATGCGTTTTCGTGATCTCGGTTGTGTCCGCAACCGCGCGGTAGTTGGCGTATTGCAGGTGCTTCTGCTCGAGCGGACCGATGTCGATGCCTGCATCGTTCACCGCAGGTGCGGCGTGGCCGTCAGCCGTGATGCTGCTCATGATGCCTCCCCGCGGCCGCTTTCTGCGAAGCCGTGCCGCAACCTCAAGCTGAACCAATCGGCTAGTGGCGGCAAGCAAATTGCTCGCGGCAGCGCACGCGTCCATTCCGCTGAATGGAATGCCTGGCGGGCTGCGCGAGGTGTCGCGTGTACGCAGCGCGCGCCGGCCGGTTTCAACAATCACAAAGAATTATTTCCGGAAACCGTCGGGAAAACCTGCCGTAGCTCGGCCAACGACGACGCACACATCAACCAGCACGCGCCGTTGTTGCCCCTTCAACGCCGGCGAAGCCTCGCCGGTCGGCCTACTCATCGGGAGATGAAACCATGTCGAAGCGTATTGCCTATCTCGCCGCCGCCACCTTCAGCGCGCTTGCGATCACCGCCACTGTCGTGGCGCCGGTCCGTGCCGAGGAAAAGACCGTGATGGTCGGCGGCGCCGCGATGTTCCCGTCGAAGAACATCGTGCAGAACGCCGTCAATTCGAAGGATCACACCACGCTCGTCGCCGCGGTGAAGGCCGCGGGCCTGGTCGGCACGCTGGAAGGCAAGGGCCCGTTCACGGTGTTCGCGCCGACCAATGCCGCGTTCGGCAAGCTGCCGGCCGGAACCGTCGACACCCTCGTCAAGCCCGAGAACAAGGCGACTCTGACCAAGATCCTCACCTACCATGTGGTGCCGGGCAAGCTCGAGGCCTCCGATCTCACCGACGGCAAGAAGCTGAAGACCGCCGAAGGCGAGGAGCTGACCGTCAAGAAGCAGGACGGCAAGGTCTGGATCGTCGATGCCAAGGGCGGCACGTCGATGGTGACGATTTCCAACGTCAACCAGTCGAACGGCGTCATCCATGTGGTCGATACCGTGCTGATGCCGGCGACGTAACACCTGACGGCCTGCTTTAGTCCCTCAAAGGACCCGCGACATAGCGAGCCGGCGCCTCGCCCCGGCTCGCATTTTTGTGACCATATGAAGCAGCCTATATCAAACTGATGATGCGCGACCCCGTAACGGACCGCCGGTTCCGGGCGTATAACCCGGTAACGACCACGAGCAGAGATATCCCATGACGAGCCTTGCCGTCAGCGACCACCAGGCAGAGACCGCGGCGCCCGCGAAGGCGATCCAGCCGGTCTGGGTGCGCATGGTGCACTGGATCAACGCCTTCGCGATGATCCTGATGATCATGTCCGGCTGGCAAATCTACAACGCCTCGCCGCTGTTTGGCTTCACTTTCTCGCGGAGCATCACGCTCGGCGGCTGGCTCGGCGGTGCGCTGCTCTGGCATTTCGCCGCGATGTGGCTGTTGATGGTCAACGGCCTGGTCTATCTGGCGCTGGGTTTCGCCACCGGCCGCTTCCGCAAGAAGCTGCTGCCGATCACCCCCGGCGGCGTGATTGCCGACACCAAGGCGGCGCTGACCTTCAAGCTGTCGCATGACGATCTCAGCAAATACAATTCGGTGCAGAAACTGCTCTATGCCGGCATCATCGTGGTCGGCGTCGTCATCGTGCTGTCCGGCCTGTCGATGTGGAAGCCGGTGCAGCTGCACTGGCTGGTGTCGCTGTTCGGCGGCTACGATTTCGCCCGCTACGTTCACTTCACCTGCATGGCGCTGATCGTCGCCTTCCTGGTGATCCATGTCGCGCTCGCCCTGCTGGTGCCGAAGAGCCTGCGCGCCATGATCATCGGACGCTGAGGGAGGTAGTCATGGGTCGTCTCCGCAAGCTCCTGATTCCCGGTGTCGACAAGAAGCTGCTCGTGCGCGATGCGGTGAAGACGATGCCGGAGCTGACGCGCCGCCGCTTCATCACGGCGGGCACCAGCCTCGGCGCGCTGACGTTATTGACCGGCTGCGACGTGGTCGATTCGTCGTCGGCCGAGGAAATGCTGAAGCAGGTCTCGAAGTTCAACGATGCGGTGCAGGCCTGGATGTTCAATCCGGATGCGCTGGCGCCGACCTTCCCCGAGAGCATGATCACCAAGCCGTTCCCGTTCAACGCCTATTACGATCTCGACGACGCGCCTGAGATTGCGGCAGCGGACTGGAAGCTCGAGGTGCGCGGGCTGGTCGACAACAAGAAATCGTGGACGCTCGACGAATTGTACAAGCTGCCGCAGGTCAAGCAGGTGACGCGGCATATCTGCGTCGAAGGCTGGAGCGCGATCGGCAGCTGGACCGGTACGCCCTTGCGCGATTTCCTCAAGCTGGTCGGCGCCGACACGCGTGCCAAATATGTCTGGTTCCAGTGCGCCGACAAGGACGGCTACAACTCGCCGCTCGACATGCGCTCGGCGCTGCATCCGCAGACCCAGATGACGTTCAAATTCGCCGACGAGATCCTGCCGCGCGCCTACGGTTTCCCGATGAAGATCCGGGTGCCGACCAAGCTCGGCTTCAAGAACCCGAAATACGTGCTCTCGATGGAAGTCACCAACGACTACAAGGGCGGCTACTGGGAAGACCAGGGCTACAATTCGTTCAGCGGGAGCTGACTCGCTGTCGTCCCGGCGAAAGCCGGGACCCATACTCCGCGGCTGAGGGAATAGGCAGGCCGGGAGACGCTCCCCTCCATCGCAACCGCTTGTGGTTATGGGTCCCGGCCTTCGCCGGGACGACGCCGGGAGGGGACCTTCCTTTGAAAGGCCGACAGCAGCGCGCCGAGCGCGAGCATCGCGGCCGAGACGTTCAACGCAAATGACAGGCTGCCGACCGCGTCGGTGATGGCGCCGACCACGATCGGTCCGAGCGTCTGGCCGATGCCGAAGGCGATGGTCATCGCCGCGATTGCGGTCGGCCAGGATTGCGGCGGGTAGTTGAAACGCACGAAGGCGGTGGTCGAGCCGACCACGGCGAAGAAGGCGACGCCGAACACCAGCGCCGAGATCGCCAGCAGCAGCGGCGAATGCCCGAAGATCGGCAGGCTGGCGCCGAGCGCGTTGACGCCGAGGATGATGGTGGTGGCGAGCCCGCCGCGGTCGAGCGCCAGCACGTGCCCCCAGACCCAGGGCGTCACGAATGCGCTGACGCCGATCAGGCTCCAGAACGCGCTCTGTGCAGCCGCGCCGCCGCCGCCGTCGCGGACATAGGCGATCATGAAGGTCATGTAGGCGATGTAGCCGGCACCGAACAGGAAATAGGCGGCGAGGTAGATCAGGACCGGCATGACAGCGAATTGGGTCCGCACGATGCCGCCGGCGGCGGCATTGGCGTGGAGCGGCGCCAGCATCAGCGGCACGGTCATGATCGCGGAAAGCAGCGTCATCGCCCACCACACGATCCACCACGAGCCGGCGCCGAAGCCCTGCAGCACGAAGGGCGCGATCAATCCGGATGCCAAGATGCCGACGCCCGGCCCGGCATAGAACAGGCTGAGCAGGAAGTTCGCGCGTTCGGGTCGCGATTGCGCGATGGTTGCCGCAAGCGCGCCGCCGCCGACAAAGCCGATCGCGGCGGCGAAGCCGACCAGCAGGCGGGCAAAGCTCAGCACCACGAAATTGCCCGAGAGGGCGCAAAGCGCCAGCGACAGCGCGCAGGCCAGCGTCGACCAGCGCACCGACGCGGCAAGTCCGAAGCGTTCAATCAGGCGTGAGGCGAGCAGTGCGCCGACCAGATAGCCGGCGGCATTGATCGTGTTCATGAAGCCGGCTGCCGAATAGGACCAGGCCAGCGAGTCGCGCATGTCGGGCAGCACCAGCGAATAGGCAAACCGGCCGATGCCGAGACCGACCGTCGGTGCGAGCGACAGAATAAGGATCAGCCGCGCGGGATGCGGGTAGGACGGGGCGGGGGCTCTCACAATTCACTCCGGCAATGCGGCCATTGTGACAGGCCGCGGCGGCGCTGCCCAGCGCCGATGCCCGCAACACTGTCTTGCGTATCAGGCAATCAGGACCAGCGCGACGCCGATCACGGTCAGCAGGGTTCCGCCGACGATCCGCGCGGTGATCTCGACATGCTTGAGCACCACCGCGCTCATCGCCACGGTGACCAGCGGGTAGATCGCGGCGAGCGGCGCCACCAGCGTGATCGGGCCGTTGCGGACCGCGGCGAACAGGCTGAGCGCGCTGAGCCCGTTGCTGATCCCGGTCAGCGCGAACCAGAACCGGCCCTCGCGCGGCGCCTGCACCATGAAGCTGCCCTTGCGGACCCGTTGCACGGTCAGCACCACCAGCGAGGACATGACGTAGCCGACCAGGCAGGCCCATAGCGGGCTCGGCCAGATCGCAAGGCCGAGCTTGGCGATCGGCGGCACGATGCCCGCACCAGCGCGCTGGTAAGCGGCAGCAGCAGGGCCCAGCTGCGCCAATGGCCGAGGTCGTGCGGCCTCGTCACGGTGATGATGGCGGCGCCCGCGACCGCGACGACGAGGCCGATGAGCTGCTGCGGCAGCAAGGGCTCGTGCAGCAGCACCACGGCGGCGGTGACCGCAAACAGCGGTGCCAGATTGCCGAGCGTCGAGGTGATGACCGGTCCCAGCGCCCGGTTTGACGCAAAGGTCAGGAGCGTCAGCGAGGCCGGGAAGAACAGCCCGATCGCCATGAAGATCGGCAGCGCACGCCAGACCACCGGCTCGCCATGCAGGATCAGCGGCGACAGCACCAGGAACAGCAGGGTGAAAGTGGGCACGCTGATCGCGGCGCCCGACAGCGGCTCGACGGTGCGCAGGCCAAGCTGCGCCAGCACCACCCCGGCGCCGAGGAAAATGGCCGAGGCGAAGGCGTAGACGATGGCTGCGGTCATGAGGTCCGTCTTGTTGGCTTCTGAAGGCGCGGGTTGCCCGTTGGGACCATTCTGGGCCGATCCAGGGTGCCTTGCCAATCCGGCTCCGGCGTTTTAGCACTCCGGCCGGATTTCCCCCCGCTCGTCATGCCCGGGCTCGACCCGGGCATCCATCCATCTTCAAAGGCCTTTCGAAGCGGGATGGATTGCCGGGTCATCTGTGCGAGGACGCGCTTCGCGCTCTTGCCCGGCAACGACAACAACGATTAGCTCGAGGTAACACCATGGCGACCCATAAACTGCTGCTTCTCCCCGGCGACGGCATCGGCCCCGAAGTGATGGCCGAGGTGCAGCGCCTGATCGACTGGCTGAATGCGCAGGGCATCGCGAAGTTCGAGACCGAGCAGGGCCTGGTCGGCGGTTCCGCCTATGACGCCCACAAGGTGTCGATCTCCGAGGGCGACATGGCCAAGGCGACGGCGGCGGACGCCGTGATCTTCGGCGCGGTCGGCGGCCCGAAGTGGGACAGCGTGCCCTATGAGGTGCGTCCCGAGGCCGGCCTGCTGCGGCTGCGCAAGGATCTCGGCCTGTTCGCCAATCTGCGCCCGGCGGTGTGCTACCCGGCGCTCGCCGAGGCCTCGAGCCTGAAGCGCGACGTGGTCGAGGGGCTCGACATCATGATCGTCCGCGAGCTCACCGGCGGCGTCTATTTCGGCGAACCGAAGACCATCACCGATCTCGGCAACGGCCAGAAGCGCGCGGTCGACACCCAGGTCTACGACACCTACGAGATCGAGCGCATCGGCCGCGTCGCCTTCGACCTGGCGCGCAAGCGCCGCAACAAGGTGACGTCGATGGAGAAGCGCAATGTCATGAAGTCGGGCGTGCTCTGGAACGAGGTCATGACCCAGGTCCATGCGCGCGAATACAAGGACGTCACGCTCGAGCACCAGCTCGCCGATTCCGGCGGTATGAACCTCGTCAAGGCGCCGAAGCAGTTCGACGTCATCGTGACCGACAATCTGTTCGGCGACATGCTGTCGGACATCGCGGCGATGCTGACCGGCTCGCTCGGCATGCTGCCGTCGGCCTCGCTCGGCGAAGTCGATTCGAAGACGAAGAAGCGGCGCTCGCTGTTCGAGCCGGTGCACGGCTCGGCGCCCGATATCGCAGGCCGAGGCCTCGCCAATCCGATCGCGATGATCTCGTCGTTCGGCATGGCGCTGCGCTATTCCTTCGACATGGGCGAACTCGCCGACAAGGTCGATGCCGCGATCGCGGCCGTGCTCGCCAGCGGCCTGCGCACCGCCGACATCAAGTCGGAAGGCACCACGCCGGCCAGCACGAGCCAGATGGGCGAGGCGATCCTGAAGGAATTGCAGAAGCTGCACGCGTAACGGCTCGCGGCAACGACAATGCGGCAACGAACAATGGTGTCGTCCCGGCGAAGGCCGGGACCCATACGCCGCGGCTTCTCAATCTGAAGCGACTGGCAGACGAGCTCATAACCAACAGCAGTGGTTATGGGTCCCGGCCTTCGCCGGGACGACGCAGGACGTTGAACATCAGTAAGCTGGGCAAAGCGAAAGCGCGCCCACCCTACACTTTGATCCAAATAAAAATGCCCGGCCGAAGCCGGGCATTTTCGTATCGGCTGCTCGCCGAAATTCTCAATACAGCGGGAAATTCCGCGGATAGCCACCGAGATCGGCCGGCGGGCTGAGCGGCTGACGATCGATCGGGCGATTGTTGTTCTCGCGTGCGAACGTGGGGTAGCCGATCTCCGGCGGATACGCGTAGTCGTTAAACTTGCGGTCGCCCGGCAGCACTTCGGTGCCGGCGTCGAGCCACGAGCGCGTGGTGACGTAAACGCGGGTGCGCGGACCCTGCTGATAGACGCGGTTCGGACCCTGCGCACCGTAATAGCGGCGGCCGTCGCGGTCATACTGCTCCTGCTGCTTGCGCTTGGCCGGGCTCTGCGCGCTGGCCGCGGTCATGCCGAACGCGGTTGCGGTGACGGCAGCCGCGGCAAGCAACACCACGAGCTTGTTCGCGGCAGGGAATTTCAAGGTCATCGCATCCTCGTCATTACGGCCCCGTTGGGGGCTGGCGCGTCCGCCAAAATCACTCGGAACACATTGTAGCCATGGTGGGGAGGCCGTCACTAGGTCAATTGCGCCACACCGGCCGAGATAATGCGTGTCCAAGCGCAAAAGTTTCATGAAAACCAGTGCCTTGCCACGGTCTCGCCATCAAAGGGCGCCGCGCAGGCGCGGGTTCTCGCTGCCCATGACCCAGTCGGCCGACAGGGCCGGCGCGCCGGAGGTAACGCAGTCGGTGCGCTTGAGCTTGGCATGCGCGAACAGATCGGCGAGCCGCGGATCGTTGCCCGCGGCCAGCAGAGTCAGGCGGTTCAGCATGCAGACGATCGCGGCGCGCCGGGCCGGCAGACTGGTGCCCTGGCAGGTCCAGCCGGAGATCCGGAGGTCAGGCGCGTCGGCCTGCTTGAGGAAGCCGAGGCAGGCGCGGTCGCCGTCCTGCCGCGCCGGGCGCAGCAAGGTGACGCCGCCGAACTTGCTGTCGACGATGCCGGCCGCCTCGAGCTCGCGGACGCCGCTCGGCTCGAGCCGCCCGGCAATCTCGGTGACCGCAGGGCCCATGGCCTCGCCGCCGGGGCGGTAGATTTCCAGCTCGGCGACCGGTGCACCGTTGGCATCAGCCCAGCGGAAGACGTCCTTGCGGCCACCCTCGGGGTGCCGGAAGATTTCATAAGTCTCTGTTTTTTCTCGCAGATCGAGCCGGCTCACGGCAAACGCCGGCGCCGGGCGGCCGGGGCTCCAGCTCGCGGCGGCAGGAGCCGCCATCGCCGTTGCGTCGGGCAGCTGCTTCCATAGATAGTTGCCGAGGACGACGAACAGCGCGAGCACGGCGACATAGGCGAACAGCCGGGAGAGCGTGGCGTACACCTCGTCGACGAAGCTCGTCAGCGCTGACGGATTTCTCGTATGATGGGGCGCGGCCGGAACGGCCCGAAATAAACGCATCAAAACGCTCAAAAGCTACGCAACGTTGTCTTGACGGGGTTTCTCGCATAGAAGCGCTGCCTCTTCCCTTTCCGCAGCTGGCGGGGGAACGGGCATTTTTCGTCGGAGAGTGAACGATGGGTTACAAAGTCGCGGTGGTCGGAGCGACCGGCAATGTCGGGCGCGAAATGCTCAACATTCTCGACGAGCGCAAATTCCCCGCCGACGAGGTCGTCGTGCTGGCCTCGCGCCGCAGCGTCGGCATCGAGGTCTCCTATGGCGACCGTACGCTGAAGGTGAAGGCGCTCGAGCACTATGACTTCTCCGACATCGACATCTGCCTGATGTCGGCCGGCGGCTCGGTCTCCAAGGAATGGTCGCCCAAGATCGGCGCCGCCGGCGCGGTCGTGATCGACAACTCCTCGGCCTGGCGCATGGACCCTGACGTGCCGCTGATCGTGCCGGAGGTCAACGCGGATGCGGCCGCCGGCTTCACCAAGAAGAACATCATCGCCAACCCGAACTGCTCGACGGCGCAGCTCGTGGTCGCGCTGAAGCCGCTGCACGACAAGGCGACGATCACGCGCGTCGTGGTCTCGACCTATCAATCGGTGTCGGGCGCCGGCAAGGACGCGATGGACGAATTGTTCTCGCAGACCAAGGCCGTCTACACCAATGACGAGCTGGTCAATAAGAAGTTTCCGAAGCGCATCGCCTTCAACATCATTCCGCAGATCGACGTCTTCATGGAAGACGGCTTCACCAAGGAAGAGTGGAAGATGATGGTGGAGACCAAGAAGATCCTTGATCCCAAGATCAAGCTGACCGCGACCTGCGTGCGCGTGCCGGTGTTCGTCAGCCACTCCGAAGCCGTCAACGTCGAGTTCGCCAATCCGATCACGGCGGACGAGGCGCGCAACATCCTGCGCAATGCGCCGGGCTGCCTCGTGATCGACAAGCACGAGCCGGGCGGCTACGTCACGCCCTATGAGGCCGCCGGCGAGGACGCGACCTATATCAGCCGCATCCGCGAGGACGCCACGGTGGAGAACGGCCTGTCGTTCTGGTGCGTGTCGGACAATCTGCGCAAGGGCGCGGCGCTGAATGCCGTGCAGATCGCCGAGGTCCTGATCAACCGCAAGCTGATCGCCCCGAAGCAGAAGGCGGCCTAGCAGCGGAAATCGGGAAGCGCGTGCCATGGCCGAAGCGGAAGAACCGGCGACCTACCGGCCCAATCCGACGCTGAAGCGCGTCGAAAGAAGCTTCGAAAGCCTGCTCTTCAACAGCCGCTGGCTGATGGCGCCGTTCTATTTCGGCCTCGTCATCAGCCTCGCGGCATTGCTGCTCAAGTTCTGCATGGAGCTGTGGCACTTCATCCTGCATGTGCCGGATGCCAAGGAATCCGACATCATCCTCGGCGTGCTCGCCCTGATCGACATCTCGCTGACCGGCAATCTGATCCTGATCGTGGTGTTTTCCGGTTACGAGAATTTCGTCTCGAAGATCGATCCGGAAGGGCACCCGGATTGGCCGGACTGGATGACCAAGGTCGATTTCGGCGGCCTGAAGCAAAAGCTGCTGGCGTCGATCGTCGCGATCTCGGCGATTCAGGTGCTGAAGGCGTTCATGAACCTCGATACCGCGTTCGACCCCAGCAAGCTCGCCTGGCTGGTCGGCGTGCACCTGGTATTCGTGGTGTCGTCCTTCATGCTCGCGATCTCCGACCGCTGGGGCAGCGGCCATCACGGCAACGAGTAGATTACTGGTCTGATTTCAGCTCGTCGCGGACGCTGATGAATTCCTTCGCGACCCGGTCGAGCACGAACAGCGAGCCCTCGGCGACGCCGAAATAGGCGCCGTGCAGCTGCATCTCGCCGCTCTCCACACGCTCGCGCACGAACGGGAAGGTCATCAGGTTTTCCAGCGAGCGGAACACCGCGGCCTTCTCGATGCGGACGACGAAGTCCTGCATCGTCTCATGCTCGCGTTGTTCGACGACCTCGCCGGGCTTGATGAACATCTGCATCCATTTGCCGATGAAGTCGCCGGGCGTGAGCGGCTTGATCTTGTCGACGAAGGCGCGGATGCCGCCGCACTGCGCGTGGCCCAGCACCACGATATTCTTCACCTTCAAAACGGTCACGGCATATTCCAGCGCGGCCGAGACGCCGTGGGCGTTGCTGTCGGGCTGATAGACCGGAACCAAATTGGCGATGTTGCGGACCACGAACAACTCGCCGGGGCCGGCGTCGAAGATCACCTCCGGCGAGACGCGGGAGTCGCAGCAGCCGATCACCATGGTCTCGGGAAACTGGCCGCGCTCCGACAGGTCCCGGTAGCGCGACTGCTCGGTCGGCAGCCGCTGGGTCGCGAACGTCCGGTAGCCGTCGATCAATTGCTTCGGAAAGAATTTCATGGCCTCTGGCTAACCACATGCGGGTAACGGGAACAAGACTTTCGGCGTGCGGCCTGAGATGATACGGCAGCGTTGAAGAACGGTTCCCGCCCGATGTCCAAACAATGGACACCGGCGGAGCCCGAGCCCCCCAGGAGAATGTCGATGACCCGTCCGCGCCGCAGCCTGTTGTTCATGCCGGGATCGAATGCACGTGCGCTGGAAAAGGCCCGGACGCTGCCGGCGGACGGCATTATCCTCGACCTTGAGGATTCGGTCGCCCCCGACGCCAAGGCCACAGCCCGCGAGCAGATCGCCACGGCGGTCGCGGCCAAGGGCTTTGGCAAGCGCGAGGTGCTGATCCGCATCAACGCGCTCGACACGCCCTGGTGGGTCGACGACATCGGCATGGCCGGCAAGGCGCAGCCGGACGGGATCCTGGTTCCCAAGATCTCGACCGTCGACGATCTCAACGCCGTCGCCGATCGCCTTAGCGACATCAGTGCGCCGGCCTCGATCCGGGTCTGGGCGATGATCGAGACCGCGCGCGCGGTGCTCGACGCCGACAAGCTGGCCGCGGCATCGAAGGATTCCGAAACCCGGCTCGCCGGCTTCGTGTTCGGGCCGAACGACATTGCGCGCGAAACCCGGATCCGGATGAAGCCGGGCCGCGCGGCGATGATCCCGATGATCACGCATTGCATCCTGGCGACCGCGCGCACGGGCTCGAGATCCTCGACGGGCCCTACAGCGACATCAGTAATGTCGACGGCTTCGCCGAGGAATGCGCGCAGGGCCGGGATCTCGGCTTCGACGGCAAGACGCTGATCCATCCGAGCCACATCGATGCCTGCAACGCGATCTTCACGCCGCCCGAGGCCGAGGTCGCCGAGGCGCGCAAGATCATCGCCGCCTTCGAGAAACCGGAGAACGCCTCGCGCGGCGCGATCCAGCTCGACGGCCGCATGGTCGAGCGCCTGCACGCCGAGATGGCCAGGCGCACGATCGCGATCGCCGATGCGATCGCCGCGATGGGGCATTAGCCCAGCGAAGCGTCTTCCTTCTCCCCCTGTGGGAGAAGGTGGCGCGAAGCGCCGGATGAGGGGTTGTCTCCGCTTCCGAGATTCTCCCGTGGGGAGAGAACCCCTCACCCGGCTTCGCTTCGCGAAGCCACCCTCTCCCACAAGGGGAGAGGGTGCAGCGGTGTTTGCGTTACGCTCCAAACCTCTCCGCCGCCCACGCGTAGAGGCTGCCCGGGATCGGCGCCTCCTTGCCGCGTCCTTTCGGCGAGATGTGCAGGCCGATGATTCCGGGATCGTTCAGGTAGCGCGAAAAATCCGACGGCTCGAAGAACAGCTTCGGCTCGGCATGCACGGCGTAGAATGATCGCTTCGGCAGCGCGTGCTGCAATTCGCCTGCGCGGCGCGCCAGCGCGGTGAGCGCCGCCGGGCCGTAGATCGCGACACGGATGTCGGCGAGGCGGTTGGATTTGCCGCGCAGCCGGCGCATCGCAAAGGTCAGGCGGTGGCGCAGCGCCAGCCAGTCCGGGATCAACTCGTCCTGCTGCATCAGCGCCTCGAAGGCGCGCACGATCGGATCGTCGGGCGGCAGATACAGCACGGAGTTGCCGAGCTGCCGCGGCCGCTCCCAGGCAAAATAGGGCTTGGCCGGATCGAGCTCGACGCCCTTCAGCAGCAGCACGTCGGCGTCGAGCCAGAGGCCGGCGCGCCGCGCCATCAGCCGCATGCGGAAGAAGTCGCTGAACTGCAGCATGGTCCAGTCGCGCCACGAGCCGTCGGGCTCCGCCGGGCGCAGCTTCTCCGCGAACGAATGCGGCAGCACGGCTTCGGCCTCGGCATTGCCGATACCGTCGGGCAGGCCGGGAATCGGATCGAAGCTGTAGACGGTGACCTTGTGCCCCGCCGCCGCCTGCGAGCGCAGGCAGGTCTGGCGCAGCGCGTCCATCGAGCCGTGCCAGAAGGTGACGATGTCAGGCAGCATGCGCGTCAGCTATCAGCGGGTTTGCGGCGAGCGAATTCGGCAAAGAAAAGCCCCGGCGCCTGACGGCACCGGGGCACGATGATGGGCTGAGCCTCAAGCCCAGGCGCGTTCCTTGAGCTTGGTCTCGTAGCTGTCGATCGACGATTTCTTTTCCATCGTCAGGCCGATGTCGTCGAGGCCGTTGATCAGGCAGTGCTTGCGGAACGGGTCGATCTCGAACTTGACCTTGCCGCCGTCGGGACCGCGGATCTCCTGGTTGGGGAGGTCGATGGTCAGCGTCGCGTTGGCGCCGCGCTCGGCGTCGTCGAACAGCTTGTCGAGGTCCTCCTGCGACACGCGGATCGGCAGGATGCCGTTCTTGAAGCAGTTGTTGTAGAAGATGTCGCCAAACGAGGTCGAGATCACGCAGCGGATGCCGAAGTCGAGCAGTGCCCAGGGCGCGTGCTCGCGGCTCGAGCCGCAGCCGAAATTGTCGCCGGCGACCAGCACCTTCGCGTTGCGATAGGCGGGCTGGTTGAGGACGAAATCCGGGTTCTCGCTGCCGTCATCCTTGTAGCGCTGCTCGGAGAAAAGCCCCTTGCCAAGGCCGGTGCGCTTGATGGTCTTGAGGTACTGCTTCGGAATGATCATGTCGGTGTCGACATTGATGATCTTCAGCGGCGCCGCGACGCCTTCCAGCGTGGTGAACTTGTCCATCGGTGCTCTTCCCGGGCAAAAAATAGCGGATATCGGCCGGATGTTTATCGCGAATGTGACAGCGGTAAAAGGGCCATTTCTGCAGGGCTAGCCCGCATCGGCCTCAATCGCCTCCATATCGGCGTCGGAGAGGCCGAAATGGTGCCCGATCTCATGGATCAGCACGTGGCGAACGATGTGGCCGAGGGTCTCGTCGTGCTCGGCCCAGTAGTCCAGGATCGGCCGGCGGTACAGCCAGACCAGGTTGGGCAGCCGGGCCACGTCGCTATGGCTCTGCTGCGGTAGGCCGATGCCCTGAAACAGGCCGAGCAGGTCGAACTCGCTCTCGGCCTGCATCTCGTCGAGCACCTCGTCGGTCGGAAAGTCGTCGACGCGGATGATCAGGCCCTCGCAGAGGGCCCGGAACGTCTTGGGCAGGCGCTCGAAAACCTCGTGCGCCATGGCCTCCATCTCGGCCAGCGAGGGGGCTTTTTCTGTGGTCCACATGACACTCCTTTAGCGCGAGTGCTATCGGCGGCGCCAGCGCAGTTGACCTTGGCGGCGCAATGGGAGACCGTGCCGCCCACGAATGGGGCTCAAGAATCGAGCTTGGGTGGGCGTAATGAAACGGATCGTGGCGACAGCGCTGTTGGCTGTAGCAGTCGGGCTCTCGCTCCCGGCGACAAAGGCGCAGGCACAGAGCGCGGCGGCTGAGGCGCGCGTCGGCGAGGCGGCACCGGTCGCGCGCACGCGCGTCGTCGAGCGCCGCCGGCTGAAGCGCGTGCCGATCTACCGGTCCCGGCCCGATCATTGGGAACCCGATGTCATCCCGCGCTACAACCCCGGTCCGAACGCCGTGCGCGACTGCACCGCGACCTATGTGCAGGAGCACCGGCCGAGCGGTACCGTGATCACGCCGCGCATGAACTGCTTCTGGCGGCCGGGCTAGTTACGCGTATGTCGGCGCGCCGCGCCGATCATCGCAACAGCCGCAATCAATCCTGTCGCCCCATAGACCGCCGCCGCCATCAGCATCCGCGTGCGATGGCTTGCGGTGCCGATGTCGTCGCCCGGTCCTTGCGAGGCGAGCGCGACATCGCCGAGCATGATGGAACCGCAGAGCGCGAGGGCTGTTCGAAGCATCGATCTGCGTGGGCTTGTTCGTGTCACGGCAATCTCCTGCAACAAACGGAAGGCGAGATACGACCATCGTCTATGTCGTTTGCACACGAACGCGAAAAATCGCGCGCAGTGCTGGAACCTGATTGCGCCGGCAGCATTCATGTTCGTGGCGCAGTCATTCACTTCCCATTCACGTCGTCCGCATTCTGCTAGCGATCTGCGTCGCGGCAACGGCGTCGATTCGAAAGCTGAAGCGTTTTCCAGCGGAGCCTGTCCCGCACGTGATGCGGGACGGACACCGGTTCGCGTGAGGAAAGCGCGTCAAGCAGAAGTTCGAGTCGTCGTTGCAAGACGTGACATCAAGGGATCAAGGAGACAATTCATGAAGGCGATGAAGGTTCTGGGGCTCGCGGCTGTCGGTGCCGTGTTGGTGTTGGCGGCGCCGGCCGAGCGTGCAAGCGCGATGTCGCTCGCCACGCCGGGCACAGCCGCTACGGTTCAGGACAATGCGAACCAGACGACCACGCAGGTACGCTGGGGCGGGCGCGGCTGGCATCGTGGCTGGCATCGCGGACATCACCGCGGCTGGGGGCATCGTCGCCACTGGCGCCGTTGATCGCGCGGCGTATTAGCGCAGTTGAGACACAGGCCCGTGAGCAGCGGGCCTGTTGTCGTTCTCAGCCATCAAACCGGCAGATTCGCCCACGCGAGATGATATCCATCGCAATCTGCAGGAGTTGATCATGATGAGATGGATCGGTGTCGCGGCTGTCGCGTGTGCATTCGCGTTGACGGCGCCGGCATCGGCAACCGCCGCGGCATCAGCCACGCCGCAGCAGCAAGCAGGCAAGGCGACTGATATCAGCGCGCAACGCCATCATCACCACTACCATCGTCGCCACTATCACCACGGCTACCGTCCCCATTACCGGCCGTACTACCGGCCCTATTCCTATTATCGGCCGTACGGCTCCTATTATTACGGGCGGCCTTATTACTATCGGCCGTACCCCTATGCTGCGCCGGCGCCATTCACCTTCGGCTTCGGGTTCGGCCCGTTCTGGTGATGCACGCAGTCGCGCCGTGCGCGACATCAGCCGTGCAACAAGAGAGCAGCTCCGATCGGAGCTGCTCCATCCGTCTCAGGGCGCGAAGCCCTTCGCCAGCAGCACAATGCCCTGCGCACCCGCCTTGCGATCCCTGGAGATCTCGACATATTCGGGCGACTCCGACCAGGCACGGAATGCGGCTTCGTCAGGGAATGACATCAGCACCAGCTTGTCGCGATCCCAGCTGCCCTCGATCACCGCGGGCTGTTCGTCGGCCGACAGCAGGCGTCCGTTGAACTTCCTGAATACGTCGAAGAAGCGCGCCTGATACCGATCATAGGCGGCGCGATCGGTCATCTTGAGTTGCACGATCACATAGACAGTCACTGACGTTTCTCCCGGACGTTTCGCCGCAGCGTTTTGCGCGTTCATGGCGCATTCACTCAACGATTTCTAGCGTCATGCCGGGAGCGACTGCAATGAACGCAATGAAACCGGCTGCCATGCAGCCTGGTGCTCGTTGCCGTTGTCAGGGAGGTTCAGAGATGAGGGAGAGCTATTTGCGGCGCGGATTGGTGCGCCGTCTCGGCGTTGCGGCGGCCGCTGTCTTCGCATTGTCGGTTGCCTCGCAGCAGCGCACCGAAGCGCTGTCGCTGGCGAGCCCGGCCGCCGCGCCCGCGGCAAGGTCTGCGGCCGATGCCATGACGACCCAGGTCCGGCACGGCGGTGACGGCCACGGCGGCGGAGGTTTTCATGGTGGCGGCTTCCGCGGTGGTGGATTCCACGGCGGCGGATTTCACGGCCGCGGCTTCCGTGGTGGCGGCTTCCGCGCCGCGCCGGCGTTCCATGGCGGCTATCGCTATGGCGGCTTCCATCGCCATTATGGTGGCTACCACCGCTTCTACGGCGGCGGTTACCGCTACGGCTATCGGCCCTATTACCGCCGGCACTTCCATCACCGGCGCTTCTTCTACGGATCGTCCTACTATTACCCGGCCTACTATCATCACCGCCGTTGCCGGGTGGTCTGGACCTATTACGGTCCGCGCCGGATCTGCCGGCCGTGGTGGCACCATCGCCACTACTGGCGGCCGTACCGGGTCTATTGGTAAAGTTTGAAATAACAGCGGGCGCCTCACGGCGCCCGTCTTGTTGGGTCCCTCTCTTCGCGCGCTGGAGCGTGTTCGAACGAAGCGGGCGCCGTTTCGCGTGAAGAAAACGCGTCAAGAAAGGGGCGTTAGTCCCAGTTCTTCAGCTTCCAGGACTTTATCTTCCACGGCGTCAGGTTTTCCATCCGCCATTGCGTCCAGCGCTCCGGCGGCCAGTGGCTGAGGCGCGAGGTTTCCTTCACCTCGGGAAGCGGATCGATGATGCGCGCCACGGCACGACGGCGCTTTTGGCGCGTCGCGTCGCTGATCATGTCGACGAATTCGGGTTTATCGGCCACGGCACGCGCTCCTTGCGAAGGCTTGTTTTCGCAAGGAGGCAGTGTGCGTACGCCCCGTTAACGAGCCGTTTCCGAAACGGCTCGAGCTTGAGACGAAGCAATAGCGTTTTCGAGCGAAGTGTCCCGGTTCGCGTGAAGAAAACGCGTCAAAAAAGAATCTGGCGCTTGCCTTAGCGCCAGTCGCGGACGTCGACGAAGTGTCCGGCGATCGCGGCGGCCGCGGCCATCGCGGGCGACACCAGATGGGTGCGGCCCTTGAAGCCCTGGCGGCCCTCGAAGTTGCGGTTCGAGGTCGAGGCGCAGCGCTCTTCCGGCTTCAGCTTGTCCGGGTTCATCGCAAGGCACATCGAGCAGCCCGGCTCGCGCCAGTCGAAGCCGGCCGCAATGAAGATCTTGTCGAGGCCTTCGGCTTCCGCCTGCTCCTTCACGATGCCCGAGCCCGGCACGATCATCGCGTTGACGTTGGCGTTGACGGTCTTGCCCTCGGCGATCTTCGCAGCGGCACGCAGGTCCTCGATGCGGCCGTTGGTGCAGGAGCCGATGAAGACGCGGTCGAGCTTGATGTCGGTGATCTTCGTGCCGGCGGTCAGGCCCATATATTTCAGCGCGCGATGCTTGGAGATGCGCTTGGCCTCATCGGCGATTTTGTCGGGATCGGGCACGAAGCCGGTCACCGAGATGACGTCCTCAGGGCTCGTGCCCCAGGTGACGATCGGCGGCAGCTTGGCCGCATCGAGCCGGATCTCGTGGTCGAAATGCGCGCCCTCGTCGGAGCGCAGCGTCTCCCAGTAGCGCATCGCGGCGTCCCAGGCGGCGCCCTTCGGCGCCTTCGGGCGGCCGCGCAGGAAGTCGAACGCCTTCTGGTCGGGCGCGACCAGGCCGGCGCGCGCGCCGCCTTCGATCGACATGTTGCAGACCGTCATGCGGCCTTCCATCGAGAGCGCACGGATCGCCTCGCCGGCATATTCCAGCACATAGCCGGTGCCGCCGGCGGTGCCGATCTCGCCGATGATCGCCAGGATGATGTCCTTGCCGGTCACGCCTTCGGGCAATTTGCCGTCGACGATCGCGCGCATGTTCTTGGCCTTCTTCTGGATCAGCGTCTGCGTCGCCAGCACATGCTCGACCTCGGAGGTGCCGATGCCGTGCGCGAGCGCGCCGAACGCGCCATGCGTCGAGGTGTGGCTGTCACCGCAGACGATGGTGGTGCCGGGCAGCGTAAAACCCTGCTCCGGGCCGATGACGTGAACGATGCCCTGGCGCTTGTCGAACTCGTTGTAATACTCGATGCCGAATTCCTTGGCGTTCTCCGCCATCACCCGCATCTGCTCGATGCTCTCAGGATCGGGGTTCGGCTTCGAGCGGTCGGTGGTCGGGATGTTGTGGTCGACGACGGCGAGTGTCTTCTCGGGCGCGTGCACCTTGCGGCCGGCGGCGCGCAGCCCTTCGAACGCCTGCGGCGAGGTCACCTCGTGCACCAGGTGGCGATCGATATAGAGCAGGCAGGTGCCGTCGTCGGCCTCGTGGACCAGATGGTCGTTCCAGATCTTGTCGTACAGCGTTGTCGGTTTGGACATGAGCTTCAGCTCCAGAAGAAATTCAGTGGTGGAATGGCATGAGCGCGTCTTAAGCGCGCGGACAGGCGAAAGCGTCGAGGCAGCGTTACGCTGCGCGTCTAAGCTCTGATGTTGCCGACGTCGCAAAGCGCCCGAAGAAGCGGCCGGGCAGCCGCGAGCGATCGTCGATCACGACGCGCTTGCAGGTCTGACTTGGACAGCGCTGGCTTGCTTGATCCGGAACCATTCTAAATTTCTAACACAGGGCTTATAGCCGCGACAATCGATCGATTGCGCGGGTGCCCCTGTCGTCATTGCCGGGCATAGCCGTCCGAAGGACGGCGTCGCTTCGCTCGCCTATGCCCGGCAATCCATCCTCTTGAACAAGAGTTCTCATTTCGATGGATGCGCGGGTCAAGCCCGCGCATGACGAGTTGAGGCTGATCTTCGATATAGGCATGCCGCAACAAAAAAGCGCGGGGCAGGCCCCGCGCTTTCGGTCACATCCGCTGAGGGAAACGTTACTCGCCGACGGCGGTCTGGCGGTCCTGCTTCTCGACGATGCGGGCCGACTTGCCGCGCAGGTTGCGCAGGTAATAGAGCTTGGCGCGACGAACCTTGCCGCGACGCACGACCTTGATCGAGTCGATCATCGGCGACATCACCGGGAAGACGCGCTCGACGCCTTCGCCGTAGGAGATCTTGCGCACGGTGAAGCTCTCGTTGAGGCCCTGGCCGGAACGACCGATGCAAACGCCCTCATAGGCCTGCACGCGGGTGCGTTCGCCTTCGACCACCTTCACGTTGACGATGACGGTGTCGCCGGGTCCGAATTCCGGGATATCCTTGGTGGCGGCGAGTTTGTCGAACTGCTCTTTTTCGAGCTGCTGAATAAGGTTCATTGAAATCTCCATCGGCGGCGCGCCCAGCCTTTCGCGGGCTGCGCAAACGTCCATCTATCCTGCGCGGGTGCGGATTTGGCCGCCCGTATAAGGCAAAGCGCAGGGTTTGTCACCCGTCTGTCTTGTTTTTTGTCCCTCGCCGAGCGGCTTTTTGGCCGGCCTTGCGGGCCCAGAGATCGGGCCGCCGAGCCGCCGTCAGAGCCTCGGACTGGGCCAGTCGCCAGGCCGCGACCTTGGCGTGATCGCCGGAAATCAGGATTTCCGGGATTGGCTTGCCCTCGAACTCCTGCGGGCGGGTGTATTGGGGGTATTCCAGTAGTCCTTCGGAAAAGCTTTCCTCGGTTCCCGAGGCCTGCTTGCCCATCACCCCCGGCAGCAGGCGGACGCAGGCGTCGATCAGGGCCATCGCGGCGATTTCGCCGCCGGACAGCACATAATCGCCGATCGAGACCTCCTCGAGGCCTCGCGCCTCGATCACCCGCTGGTCGATGCCTTCGAAGCGGCCGCAGACGATCAGGGGGCCCGGCCCAACCGCCAGCTCCGCGACCTGGGTCTGGGTCAATGGCCGACCGCGCGGACTCATCAAGAGGCGCGGACGGTCAGGCGCGATATCGGCAGCGTCGATCGCCGCCGCCAGCACGTCGGCCCGCAGCACCATGCCCGGGCCGCCGCCCGCCGGCGTGTCGTCGACGCTGCGGTGCTTGTCGGTCGCCGAGGTCCGGATGTCGCGCGCTTCCAGCGCCCAGAGTCCGCCTGCCAGCGCCTTGCCGGCCAGGCTCACGCCGAGCGGCCCCGGAAACATGTCCGGGAACAGGGTCAGCACGGTGGCGCGCCATGGTGTCGCCTGGGCTGTGGTGTCTTGCGATGTCATGGCCTCTGGTTACGGCACCACGGCCGTGAGGTCGAGGCTCTGCATCATCGCGGCCGCATCCACTGCGCGGCGGAAGTCGGCAAGCTTGAAGGTCGCGACGTTGATCTTGCGCAGGTCCAGCAGGCCTTCGGCGGCGAGGCCGGCGAGCTGGCCTGGTGCCGTGCGGTCGTACATGAACTGCCCGACCACCTCCCAGTCATTCGCCAGCATCTCGCGGAACGAGAGTTCGAGCGGCACCTCGGCGCTGCCCATCAGCACCATCCGGCCGCCACGCCTGAGCGCGCGCAGACAGGACAGTGTGGTCGAGGTGCTCTTGGCGGCGCCGAGCAGATCAAGCGCGACATCGGCGGTGCCGCCGGCGGCGCGGCGGATGACCGCAAGGTCGGCTTCGGCATCGCCGCTGACGACGGCGGGAATGACGCGCGGGCCGAACGCGTCGCGCAACTGCTCGAGCGCGGCCTCCTTGCGGCCGACGGCGACGACGCGGCCCGCGCCCATCGCGACCGCGAGCATCACGCCGCCCGAACCGAAATAGCCGGTCGCCCCGTTGACGATGATGGTCTGTCCGCCGCGCAGGCCGGAGCGCTGCAATCCGCCGAACGGCACGATCAGTTTGGCGAGCCCGATCAATTCGCTGGCCGGCTTGTCGTCGAGATTGGCGAGCGGCGTGACGCAGGCGGCCGGCCAGTGCGCGATCTCGGCAAATACGCCGTCGCGCCAGCGTGTCTGCAACGCGAACGCCTCCGGCGTCGTCACCGTGGCGGTGAGGCCGATCAGGATCTGCGGCGGATCGCGATCCGGCACGTCGCCGCGCAGATGCGGGCTGAGGAACACCCGGTCGCCGCCCCGCACATGCGTGACGTTGTCGCCCACGGCGACGACGCGTGCGATCGCGTTGGTGCCCGGCACGAACGGCATCGGCGGCAGGCTGTAGGGCAGCGCGCCGGACAGAAGCTTGTTGGTGTAGGACAGCACCATGCCGGCCTCGATCCGCACGACGACGCCATCGGGCGCGGGCATCGGCGTCGTAACATCCTCGAAGCGCAGATCGTTGTGGGCGTGCAGCCGCCAGGCCTTGTGCGTGCTTGTCATTGGGATGCTCCGTGAGACCATTGCTTAAGTAGCCCGGATGGAGCGAAGCGCAATCCGGGAATCTTGCCAGCGATGAGGTGCGGTCCCGGATTGCGCTGCGCTTCATCCGGGCTACGGGCTAACCCACGTTATGGTCACGCCGTCGTCGGATCGTCAGCGAGATGCCGCGCGAGCGCGACGGCAAGCGGACAGATCGCTAGCGCCGTGAGCGCGGTCGCAGCGGTGGCGAGCGTCGGGCCGAGCGCGTCGCCAAGCAGGCCGTAGATAACGGGCGCGATCGCGCCCGATCCGATCGTTCCGGTATAGAACAGCGCGAAGGCGCGCTCGGTCTGATGCGCGGGGGTGAGCTCGGGCACCGTGCCATAGAGCACCGAGGAGGTGCCGTTGAGCATCACGCCGAGCAGCGGCAGCAGCATGATGGCGGGTGCGAGCGGCAGCGCCAGCACCGCTGCGATCAGCGCCGCTGTGCCGCCTTCGGTGATCAGCACGGTGCGCAGCGTGCCGACCCGTGCGCCGAGCCAGCCGCAGGTGAATTTTCCCGCGGCGCCGCCGATGAAGACAAGCGCCAGCGCGAGACCGTTGGTCGGCAGCGAGGCGCCCTTGTCGCGCAACAGGAACGGCAGGAAGGTGAGAAAGCCCATCCTGACCGCGGTGTCGAGAATTCCGATCGCGAGCAGCCAGCGAAAGCCGCCGCCTGTGCTGGCGCCGCGCGATGCTGATGCCGCCTTGTGCTCGGCGCCCTTGCCGACGGCCGGCATCCAGAGCGCGATGCAGACCGCGACGAGCAAGCCTGCGAGAGCGAGCACGAGCAGCGCGTGCCGCCACGACATGATCACCAGCAGGATCGAGGTCAGCGCCGGGATCGCCGCCTTGCCGAGATCGCCCGAGAAATTGTAGATGCCGAGCGGCCCGCGCGCCGCCGCGCCATAGGCGCGCGACACCGCCGCGGAAGCGATCGGATGCTGCGTGCTCGAGCCCGCGCCGGAGAGCGCGAGGGCGAGGCCAAGGCCAATGACGCCGCCGGAGCATCCAGCAAACGTGTAGCCGAGCGCCGACAGTGCCGTGCCCGCGATCAGGATGATCTTGCCGTCGATCCGCTCCGCGATGCGTCCGACCGGAATCTGCAGCCCGGCCATGGCGCCGGCATAGAGCCCGCGCAGCAGCGCCAGCAGGCCGTAGCTCAGCGCAAATTCGGCCTGCCAGACCGGCAGCAGCACGTAGATGACGTCGGTGTAGCCGTCGTGGAGGGCGTGGTTGAGCCCGGTCACGGTCAGGGTGCGGGTTGACCGGGCACGGTCGGGCCGCGCCGTGCCGGTTTCGGCCGACACGCTCATTGCCGCCTTCCAATGCAAGAAAATCTAAAGCTTGGGCGGGTGAGCATCAGGAGGGGACCTCAGAAAAGAAAGCTATGCAAGGAGCTTGCATGGCAGTATGCGCCGCCAAGGCACTTGTCACAAATCAGTAATAATCGGATCATGCGTTAGAAAATCTTGTATTGGGGGATCATGTTCGTCCCACGCCGCAGCCTGCCGCCGCTCAATGCGGTGCGTGCCTTCGAGGCCGCCGCCCGGCTCGGCAGCTTCAAGGAAGCCGCCGCTGAGCTCAGCGTGACCCATGGCGCGGTCAGTCAACAGATCCGCCTGCTCGAGGAATGGCTGGGGGCGCCGTCGCTGTTTCGGCGATCGGTGCGGCGCGTGGTGCTGACGCCGGCAGGCGCGGCATTGCTGGCAGAGTTCGCGCCCGCGCTCGACCGGATTTCCGCCGCCGTGCAGCAGCATCGCGAGCGGCGCGGCGATCTGGCGGTCGCGGTGTTGCGCGTCAATGCGCTCGCGACCTTCAGCCTGCGCTGGCTGCTGCCGCGGATGAGCCGGTTTCGCGCCGAGCATCCGGATATCGAGGTACGCCTGAGCACGTCGAACGATCCGGTGGATGCGTTGTCTGAATCATTCGACGTCGTGATCCGCGGTGGCCCCGACACCTTCCACGGCTTCTCGTCGCGCTTCCTGGTGTCGGAGCGGAGATTGCCGGTGTGCAGTCCGTCGCTATTGGCGCAGCTGCCGCTCAATGAGATCGCGGACCTCTCCAGGCACACGCTGCTGCATGTCACGTCGATGCCGCGGCTGTGGCGCGACTGGCTCACCGAGGCCGGGCAATCCGCGCTGGAGCCGGCGGCCGCGCTGACCTTCGATCACTTCTATCTGACGATCCAGGCCGCGCTCGACAGTCTCGGCGTCGCGATGGGACCGACCGCGCTGATCGCGGATGATCTCGCGGCCGGGCGCCTGGTGACGCCGTTTCCGGATGTCAGCCTGCCGGCGCGGAGCTACTTCGCGTATTTTCCGGCGGGCCGCAGCAACGATCCGCACAGCGCGGTGTTCTGCGACTGGCTCGAGCAGCAGGGCCGGATGACGGGTTGAAAATTATTCTCGGTCAGGCGGCCGACGGATCGTCGCCGTCGATTTCCTTGGGCAGGTCGATCACCACGCGGCCGCCGTCGAGATCGACAGTCGGCACCACGGCATTGGTGAACGGCAGCAGCATCGTCGCGCCCTGCGGCGGGGCGATCTCGATGATGTCGCCGGCGCCGAAATTATGGATCGCGATCACCTTGCCGAGCGGCTGCTCCGTCGTCGTCACCGCGGCGAGCCCGATCAGATCGGTGTGGTAGTATTCGCCGTCGTCGGTGTCCGGCAGCCGGTCGCGCGGAACGTAGAGCTCGAGCCCGTTGAGCCGTTCGGCATCATCGCGGCTGGCGACGCCCTTCAGCGTCACCACCAGATGGTCCTTGGCCTCACGCACATGCGTGACCTCGAACTGGCGCGTGCCGTCCTTGGTCATCAGCGGACCGTAGTCCTTCACGGCCAGCGGATCTTCGGTGAAGGTCCAAAGCCTGACGGCGCCGCGCACGCCATGCGCAGCGCCGATACGGGCGACACAGACCGGTGCAGCCACCGTGGTCGCCGTTCAGCCTTAAGCCTTGGCGGCGGCTTCGGCCTGCGCCTTGCGCTCCTTGCGCGGCACGGCCTTTTCCGGGTTGTTGCGCGGCGCGCGCTTCTTGACGCCGGCGGCGTCGAGGAAGCGGGTGACGCGATCCGACGGCTGCGCGCCCTTGGCGAGCCAGGCCTTCACCTTGTCCATGTCGAGCTTCAGGCGCGACTCGTTGTCCTTCGGCAGCAGCGGATTGAAGTGGCCGAGACGCTCGATGAAGCGGCCATCGCGCGGGAAGCGCGAGTCGGCGACGACGACGTGATAGACGGGACGCTTCTTGGTGCCTGCGCGAGCGAGGCGGATAACAACGGACATTCAGTTCTCCTTAAGTGTTGGTTCAAAGTCTGTGTTGGTCAGTTACGCCGTCATTGCGAGGAGCGAAGCGACGAAGCAATCCATGTCTCCGCGCGCGGTGAGATGGATTGCTTCGCTGCGCTCGCAATGACGAAAGAGGGTCATTTCTTCTTGCCCGGGAAGCCGCCGAGGCCCGGCAGCATCGGCTTGCCGGAAAGGCCGGTTAGGCCCGGCACGTTCGGCAGGCCGCCGCGCAGCCCGGCCGGCAAATCCTTCGGCAGATTGGGCAGACCGCCGCCGGCGCCGCCCTGCATCTTCTCGGCGAGCGCCTTCATCTCCTCGGCCGAGGGCGGCTTCATGCCGCCGCCGAATCCCATCGCCTGCGCGATGCCGGCGAGCGGGCCGCGTTTGCCGCTTCCCATGGCCTTCATCATGTCGGCCATGTTCCGATGCATCTTCAGCAGCTTGTTGACGTGCTCGACGCTCTGGCCAGCACCTGCCGCGATGCGCTTCTTGCGGCTCGCCTTCAGGATGTCCGGGTTCTTGCGCTCCTGCCGCGTCATCGAATCGATGATCGCGACCTGGCGCTTCAGGATCTTGTCGTCGATGCCGGCCGCCGCGATCTGGTTCTTCATCTTGGAGATGCCGGGCATCATGCCCATCAGGCCGCCGATGCCGCCCATATTGGCCATCTGCTGCAGCTGCTCGCGCATGTCGTTGAGGTCGAACTGACCCTTGCGCATGCGCTCGGCGGTGCGCGCGGCCTTCTCGGCGTCGATATTGGCGGCGGCCTTCTCGACCAGCGAGACAACGTCGCCCATGCCGAGGATGCGGCCGGCGATGCGGTTCGGATGGAAGTCTTCCAGCGCGTCGGTCTTTTCGCCGGTGCCGATCAGCTTGATCGGCTTGCCGGTGACGGCGCGCATCGACAGCGCCGCGCCGCCGCGGCCGTCGCCGTCGACGCGCGTCAGCACGATGCCGGTGAGGCCGACGCGCTCATCGAACGAGCGCGCGAGGTTGACCGCGTCCTGGCCAGTGAGGCTATCCGCGACCAGCAGCACTTCGTGCGGGTTGGCGGCGGCTTTGATCTCGGCCGCCTCCTTCATCATGTCTTCGTCGAGCGTGGTGCGGCCGGCGGTGTCGAGCAGCACGACGTCGTAGCCGCCGAGCTTGCCGGCCTCCAACGCGCGCCTTGCGATCTGCGGCGGCATCTGGCCGGCGACGATCGGCAGCGTCGGAATGTCGAGGTCGCGGCCGAGCACCGCGAGCTGCTCCATCGCCGCCGGGCGGTAGACGTCGAGCGAGGCCATCAGCACCTTGCGCTTGTCGCGCTGGACCATGCGGCGCGCGAGCTTTGCGGTGGTGGTGGTCTTACCGGAGCCTTGCAGACCGACCATCATGATCGGCACCGGTGGCACCGAGTTGATATCGATGGTCTGGCCGTCGGAACCGAGTGTGGCGACGAGCTCGTCATGGACGATCTTCACCACCATCTGGCCCGGCGTCACCGACTTGACGACGGTGGCGCCGATCGCCTGCTCGCGGACCCGGTCGATGAAGCTGCGGACCACCTCGAGCGCGACGTCGGCCTCGAGCAGCGCGCGGCGCACCTCGCGCATTGCGGCATCGACGTCCTTTTCGGTCAGCGCACCGCGCCCCGTCAGACGATCGAGAATGCCACCAAGCCGTTCCGACAGATTGTCGAACAATGCCGTTGTCCTCTTTTACCTCTCCCCGCCTGAGGGGAGAGGTCGCCGCGCATTTGCGCGGCGGGTGAAGGGGTACAGGGCTATCCACACGCACAGTGCGCGGAGAGAGCTCCTCACCCCGACTCTCTCCCCGCAAGAGCGGGGCGAGGGAGAAGGAAATCCAAACACTTTCGCGCCCGAGGGCGCATCGCGCTGTCGGGCGTTGGCCTCTGGCCTCCAGGACCAGTCGGCGGGTCGAAAAGACGGAGCTTTCCGAGAAAGTGGCCGCGTTAAACGCTGCCGGGGCGGCAAAGTCAAGGAAAGTTTCGCTGAAATCCGCTCAGTATCGACCGTAAGGTACTGAAATCACGTCGATTTGCCCTATTGGTTCCGAATTCGCCGCTGCCACCCATATAACCGGAGCCTGCCTCCTATTCCGGAACCCGCGTGCTGATCACCCGCCGCCGCCTTCTCGCAACCTTGACCGGAGCCGCCGCAGCGATCGGTGTGCCCTCGATCTGGATGACTGCCATGAAAACCTACGACGGCCCCGTGTCCGATCATTTCGACGGCCTGCACTTCTTCGATCCGGACGGCTCGCCGCCGAAATCGCTTGGTGAGGTGCTGCGCTGGCAGTTCGGGGGCGGCCGGAAGCGCGCGGTCTGGCCGGAATGGGCGCCGAGCCCCCATGCCGATACGCCGCCGCCCCGTGTGGATGGCGACAAGGTGCGGCTCTGCTTCGTCGGTCATGCCAGCTGGCTGATCCAGGCCGCGGGCCTCAACATCCTGTTCGATCCAGTCTGGTCGATGCGTGCCTCACCGTTCAGCTTCGCCGGGCCGAAGCGGCACAACGATCCCGGCATCGCATTCGATAAACTGCCCAGGATTGATGTCGTGCTGGTGTCGCACGGCCACTACGACCATCTCGACGTCGCGACGCTGTCGAAACTTGCGGGTGCATTTGGTCCTCGCGTGATCACGCCGCTCGGCAACGACGTCACGATGCGTACGTCCGATGCCGCGATCAAAGCCGAGGCGTTCGACTGGCATCAGCGCGTCGAGCTCGGCAATGGCCTTGCCGCGACACTGGTGCCGACGCGGCACTGGTCGGCGCGCGGCCTGTTCGATCGCAACAAGGCGCTGTGGGCGAGTTTTGTTTTGGAGACGCCGGCCGGCAAGCTCTACATCGTCGGCGATTCCGGCTACGGCGACGGGGGGCATTTCCGCCGGGTGGCCGAGGCGCTTGGCCCGCTCAGGCTTGCGATCCTGCCGATCGGCGCCTATGAGCCGCGCTGGTTCATGCGCGACCAGCACATGAACCCGGAGGATGCGGTGAAGGCGCTGGCCGATTGTGGCGCCGCCCAGGCGCTGGCGCATCACCACGGCACATTCCAGTTGACCGACGAGGCGATCGACGCGCCCGCGATCGCGCTTGGCGAAGCGCTCGACGCGGCGAGCGTGCCGCGCGAGAAGTTTCTGACGTTGAAGCCCGGGCAGGTGTTCGAGATTTAGAGCGATAAGTAGCCCGGATGAAGCGCAGCGTAATCCGGGAAAGTCCATCCGCGGAGAAGTCGGCCCCGGATTGCGCTGCGCTTCATCCGGGCTACGATTTCACCTCCCCTTGAAAAGGGGAGGTCGCTTTGCTCGTCAGAGCAAAGCGGGTGGGGATCTGCTCCCTCCACTTGCAGCGGAGCCTGCGGCTGACCCCCATCCCGACCTTCCCCCTTTCAGGGGGGGAAAGGAGACGAGAGATCTGTAGCCTCTTACTTCTCCTTGATCGCCCAGGAGACGCTGACATTGACCGTCAGCGTTTCCTCGCCTTGCGCCACCGGCGTCGGCGCGGCGAAGCCTGCCGTCGCCATCTTGGGACGGAACACCGGGACCGGCGCCGAGCCGACCTCCGCAATATTCACGGGTGCGCCGAGCGTGACGCCGGCGGCCTTGGCGTAGATCTCGGCCTTGCGGCGGGCGTCGGCGATCGCCTTTTCGCGCGCCTCGTCGAGCAGCTTCGAGGCCTGCGACACCGAGAAATTGAGCCCGCCGATATCGTTGGCGCCGGCGCCGACCAGCACGTCGATGACGCTGGCGACCTTGCTCACATCGTGCAGCCTGATCGTGACGCGATTGCTCGCGTGGTAGCTGACGATGCTGGGCGGGGCGTTCGGCGACGACGGCCCACGATTGGCGAATTGCGGCTGTAGTGACAGCCGCGAGGTCTGAAAGTCCTTCTCCGCGATCCCGGCGCCCTTCAGCGCGGCCAGCACCTTGCCCATCGTCACATTGTTGGCTTCGGCGGCTTCGCGTGCGGTCTTGGCGTCGGTGGTGACGCCGGCGTCGAGCTGCGCCTGGTCGGGCGGCGCCGACACGGTCGCCTCGCCGGTGACCGAGATCGCCGGCGGAAAGTCGTCATTGGCCAGTGCGGGCGCAGCCAGCAGCGTGGTCGCGATCAGGGGGACGGCGAAGGAGAGGCCGAAGGGGAGGCCAAGGAGAAGGCGATGGGTCATCTGGCTCACTTCAGGGGTACGTAGACGTTGATCACAAGCTTGTCCTCCGCGGTCTTCAGCGGATCGGTGATGTATTCCTCGATAAAGGTGTCCTTGGCTTCGAGCTTCTTGTCGTCGAGGTGGTTGGTGATCGCCTCATAGGTGTTGTCCATGTTGTCGTAGGAACCGCGATGGACGAACTTCAGCGCCTTGCCGTCAGGCGAATTGCCCATGCTCATGTTCTTGCCGAGGTTCTTGACGTCCTGATCGACCGGGATCTCGGCGATGAAGGTGAAGCCGGTGTCGTCGGTCGAGGTGTAGACGATCATCGGATTGCCCGCTGCCTTGACGCCGTCCTTGTCGAGCAGCGCGGTGAGCTGCTTGAACGCCTCGATCAGCGCGTCGAAGGCGGAATCCCAATTGGCGGTGCCCTTCAGCATCACGACCTTCTTCGGCTCCAGCGTGAACGGCTCGCCGAAGGGATCGGCGGTCTGCACTGGGGCGGCCGGCGCCGGCGCCGGGGTCTGCGCTGCGGCCGGGCTGTCGGCCGGCGACTTGGTCTCGGCCGGCGGGGGCACCGGCGTCGCCGACGGTGCAGGGGCAGGGGTCGGGCTCGGGCTCGCTGCGGGAGCGGGCGAGGCTGACGGCGACTGGGCAGGGGCCGGGCTTGCCAGTGCGATCGCGGCCAAGGGCAGCAGCGCGACCAGGGCGGCGCGGAGCGTGTTGATACGGTTCATTGGTTTTTCTCCATCCCCTGCCTCGAACGGCCGCTCGATCTGTCCCGGCGCGCGGTCCGTGAGGTGCGATATTCCTAACACGCAAGTTCTGCATTCGTCCCATGACAGATGTGTCATGGGGCCATTCAGGCTGGCTAACTGGCCACCACTCGCCATATAACCGGGCAGAATTTGGGAAAATCGATGAGCGCGCTCGCTAATCACGCATTCGCCAAGATGAACGGCATCGGCAACGAGATCGTCGTCGTCGACCTGCGCGATTTAGCGGCACAAGGTCGGGCACAGGTGTCGGCGGCGGAGGCGCGCGCCGTGGCTTCGCCGGCGGGCGGCGTGCCCTATGACCAGCTGATGGTGCTGCAGCCGCCGCGGCTCGACGGCACCGAAGCGTTCATCTCGATCTACAACAATGACGGCTCGGAGGCCGGGGCCTGCGGCAACGGCATGCGCTGCGTGGTGCGGCGGATCTTCGAGAAGACCGGCCAGACATCAGCGACGTTCCAGACCCGCGCCGGCCTGCTCAATTGCTGGCAGGGGCCGGCGCCCGATCTCTACACCGTCGACATGGGCGCGCCGAAGTTCGGCTGGCAGGACATTCCGCTGGCTGAGGAATTTCGCGACACCCGCTACATCGAGCTGCAGGTCGGTCCGATCGACAATCCGGTGCTGCACTCGCCCTCGGTGGTCTCGATGGGCAATCCGCATGCGATCTTCTGGGTCGATGACGTCAATGCCTACGATCTCGAACGTTTCGGGCCGCTGCTGGAAAACCATCCGATCTTTCCGGAGCGCGCCAACATCACCCTCGCCCATATCGTCGATCGCGACCACATCACGATCCGCACCTGGGAACGCGGCGCCGGCCTCACCAGAGCGTGCGGCTCGGCGGCCTGCGCGACGGCGGTTGCGGCGGCGCGGCTCAAGCGTGCCAATCGCATCGTCGAGATCACGCTGCCCGGCGGCAAGCTCGGCATCGAGTGGCGCGAGCGCGACGATCACGTGCTGATGACCGGCACCGCCGATTTCGAGTATGAGGGCCGCTTCGATCCGGCGCTGTTCGCCAGCGTTGCTTGATCGGGCGTGAGATCGGTTATGGGCGTCGATGTCATCACCTTTGGCTGCCGCCTCAACGCATTTGAGTCCGAGGTGATTCGCCGCGAAGCCGAGCAGGCGGGGCTTTTCGACACCATCGTCGTCAACAGCTGCGCCGTCACCAACGAGGCGGTGGCGCAGGTGCGGCAGTCGATCCGCAAGCTGAAACGCGAACGCCCGCATGCGCGCATCGTCGTCACTGGCTGTGCGGCGCAGACGCAAAGCCGGATGTTCGCCGAGATGGCCGAAGTCGATCGCGTCGTCGGCAATGACGAGAAGATGCGCGGCGAAGCCTGGCAGGCGACGCGTGCAGCTCTCGAGGCGCCGTTCGGCATCGATGCGAGCGAGAAGGTCGCGGTCGCCGACATCATGGCGGTGACCGAGATGGCGCCGCATCTGCTCGACGGCTTCGAGTGCGGCCTGCCTCGCGTATTCGTGCAGGTGCAGAACGGCTGCGATCATCGCTGCACCTTCTGCATCATCCCCTACGGCCGCGGCAATTCGCGCTCGGTGCCGATGGGCGCGGTGGTCGATCAGGTCCGCGCGCTGGTCGGGCGCGGCCATGCCGAGATCGTGCTGACCGGCGTCGATCTCACGAGCTATGGCGCCGACCTGCCGGGCGCGCCGAAACTCGGCCAGTTGACCCGGCAGATCCTGCGCCATGTGCCCGAGCTGAAGCGGCTGCGCATTTCGTCGATCGATTCGATCGAGGCGGATCGCGACCTGCTCGATGTCATCGCCGACGATACGCGGCTGATGCCGCATCTGCATCTGTCGTTGCAGTCCGGCGACGACATGATCCTGAAGCGGATGAAGCGCCGGCATTCGCGAAAGGATGCGATCGATTTCTGCGCGCAGGTCCGCCGGCTGCGGCCGGACATCGCTCTCGGCGCCGACATCATCGCGGGCTTCCCGACCGAGTCTGAAGCGATGTTCGCGCGTTCGCTCGATCTGGTCGCGGAATGCGATCTCACCTTCCTGCACGTGTTTCCCTATTCGCGGCGTCCGGGCACGCCCGCCGCACGGATGCCGCAGGTCGATGGCGGCGCGATCAAGGAGCGCGCCAGGCGGCTGCGCGCGGCAGGCGAAGCCGCGCTGCTGCGCCGGCTTGATGCGGAAGTCGGCGCGACGCGCGAGGTGCTGATCGAGAGCGAGCGGCAAGGCCGCACCGAGCACTTCCTGCCGGTCGCGATCGAGAGAGATGTGCCGGGCATGGTGCGCGCGATGACTATCCGCGGCCATGACGGTGCGCGGCTCATTGCATCGGGCCGCTGAGAGAGTTCGCTCCCATTGTCGTCCCGGCGCAGGCCGGGACCCATTGCCCCAAATCTCAATTGCTGCGCGAAGCTGGGGCCGCGATCTCGCACGGTCACCGAATGCGGTGGTTGATGGTGTGGACGGCCCCCTACGGCATCAGTGTGCCAGAATGAGGTTGTCTAGATCTCATACAAGGGAGCCGTCCGTGAACCAGATTATCCGCATTGGGATTGATACGTCGAAGTATATTTTT
>NZ_JADYVV010000068.1:0-53517 GCF_020194035.1 Bradyrhizobium sp. BRP56 | reverse complement strand
CGGACCGAGCTGCCATTGGCCGATAGGCAGGCAATCTCGCATCGGTCGTCCAGAGAGAGCTGCTTGTAAGTCCGCCCCATGGCAACACCTCCTCAAGGAAGTGTTGCACTTCGTTTGTGAACTCAGGGGACCCATAACCACCGATGCTGCTTGTCGGGCGTGTTGGAACGACGAGTCCCGTTCAAGACATCCGCCGCGGAGTATGGGTCCCGGCCTTCGCCGGGACGACGGCGGTGGATGCAGCGTGCGAACGCGATCAATCGATTTCGTGTTCCCATGGTGCGTCACAGAAACGCGCCGAAGCGACTTTCGGATAGCTTGCGTCACAGTCGCGATCGACTACCTTGGTATACAAGCAGGCCCGGCGTCAGATCGGGCCGCAAGAGGGAACGCGCATTGCACGGACAGGCCGACCGGCGCAGCGAAGCCATGCGAAGCGCCAGCGAGGGAACTCGCCGCCGCGCGTTCACCGGCCTCTGGGTCGCGGCATTGCTGGCGATCCTGACCTTCCTGGTCATCTATCCCGTCTTCATGCTGCTGCTCGGCGCGCTCACCGACACCAATCCGGTGGTCGACGGCATCCGTCTCAGCCTGAGCCATTTGTCGATCGCCAATTTCCTCGCCGTGCTGGCCAATCCGAACGTCGCCGAAGCGCTGCTCAACACGCTGATTGCCTGCGGTGGCGGCACGGTGATCGCGGTCGCGATCGGGCTCCTGTTCTCCTGGATCGTGGTGCGCACCAACACGCCGTTCAAGGGCTTCATCGCCGCGGCCAGCATCCTGCCGCTGTTCGCGCCGCCGCTGGTCGCGGGGGTGGCCTGGGCCATTCTCGGCTCGCCGAAGACCGGCTTGATCAACACGATGTTCAAGTGGATGGGCTCCGACCTGCGCGTCGATCTCTATTCGATGTGGGGCCTGGTGTTCGTGTTCGGCATCTACTACGCGCCCTATGTCTACATGTTCACCTCGTCGGCGCTGCGCAACATGGACCCGAGCCTGGAGGAGGCCGCGGAAATCTCCGGCGCGAGCCCGGTCGCGACCCTGTTCACGGTGACGTTCCCGCTGATCATGCCGGCGATCGTCTCGGGCATGCTGCTGTCCTTCATCGTGATGCTCGGTATCTACGGCATCCCCGCCGTGCTCGGCGCGCCGACCAACCTGAACGTGCTCACCACCTATATCTTCAAGCTCACCAACTGGTCGCCGCCGCTCTACAACACCGCGGCGGCGGTCGCGATCATCCTGATGGTGGTCACGGGGCTGCTGGTCTATCTGCAGCAGAAATTGCTGAGCGGACGCAGCTATACCACCGTCGCGGGCAAGGCGTTCCGGCCGCGCAGCCTCGATCTCGGGCCGTGGCGCTGGCTCACCTTCGCGATCGGCATCGTCTACCTTCTCATCGTCGTGGTGCTGCCGTCGCTGGCGCTGATCGTCGCGGCGTTCCGCAAATTCATGTTCATCCGCGACGTCGCGAGCCTGTTCGACATGCGGCAATACTCGCTGACGCATTTCGAGAGCATCTTCGACAATCCGTTGACGATGCGGTCGATCTACAATGCGGTCGAGGTCGGCGTCATCACGGCTGTTGTCGGCGGCGCGCTCGCCTTTGCGATCGGCTACACCATCCATCGCACCCGCGTCAGCGGACGCGGCGCCATCGACCTGATCTCGGCCCTGCCGGTCGCGATCCCCGGGCTGGTGGTCGGCGTCGCCTATCTCTGGGCCTGGATCGGCGTGCCGGGCGGGCTCTACGGCACGATCTGGATTCTCGCGCTGGCCTTCATTGCGCGCTTCATGCCGGACACCGTGAAAGCGCTCTCGACTTCGTTCCTGCAAATCCACCGCGAACTCGAGGAGGCCGCCTGGGTCTGCGGCAAGGGCATGCTCGGCACCATCAGGACGATCGTGTTGCCGCTGGCGCGGCCGGGGGTGCTGGCGTCGATGACGCTGCTGTTCGTGCTGGCGATCCGCGAGCTCGGCTCGTCGCTGTTCCTCTACACCAGCAACACCATGGTGATGTCGGTGCTGCTGCTCGACTATTATGAGGGCGGCAATATCGGCAAGACCGCGGCCTTCAGCCTGGTGCAGACCGTGCTGCTCGGTGTCCTGATCGGCGGCGCCAACTGGCTGTCGCGCGGATCGGCGCAGGGCAACGTGGCGCGGACCGGATAACAACGAATAAGGGGAGGATTGCGATGGATAGACGAACCTTCACCACACTGGCCTTGGCAAGCGTGGCGACGCTTGCATTGGCGCCTGCGGCACAGGCGCAGGAGTTCGGCTCGGCGGAGTTGATCGCGGCGGCCAAGTCCGAAGGCAAGCTCGTCTACTACACCGCGAACTTCGCCGAGATCGAGCAGCAGGTCATCAAGGCCTTCAACAAGCGCTTTCCCGAGATCAAGGTCGAGATGGTCCGGGCGCCCGGCGGCCAGCTGATCACCCGCGTGAAGACTGAGGCCGCGGCCGGCAAGCTGATCGCCGACGTCGTCGACCATTCCGACCGCGCGCTGATGCAGCCGCTGGAGGACCTGTTCCAGGATTACGCGCCGCCGAACGCGGCCGATTACGATCCGCACGCGCTGATCTCGCCGAAATACTGGCCGCGCGCGACGATCGCCTGGTCGATCGCCTACAACACCGAGCTGGTGAAGGACCCGCCGAAATCCTGGATGGACCTGACCAAGCCGCAATATGACAAGCTGATCGGGCAGGTGTTCGCGCAGTCCGGCGGCACCACCTGGACGCGGATCATGTTCGAGCGCCAGGTGCTCGGCGAAGACTATTGGGCAAAGCAGGCGGCGACCCATCCGGTGCTGTATCCCTCCGGCGCGCCGACGGCCGATGCGCTGGTGCGCGGCGAGATCGCGATCGCGCCGCTGCTCTACAACGTGATCTACCAAAAGAAGAAGGACGGCGCGCCGATCGAGATCTTCTTTCCGCCTGAAGGTGCCCCGGTCAATCCCTACGCGACCGGCATTCCGAAGACGGCGGCCCATCCCAATGCAGCAAAGCTGTTCCTGAACTGGTGTCTGTCCAAGGAAGGGCAGACCTTCATGATCAAGGAGCTCGGCAATCTCACATCCCTGAAGGCACCGCCGGCATATCCGGAGGGGTTCGATCCAAAGGTGGTCAAGCTCTGGTATCCGAAGTTCAACGAGTATGTGAAGCTGCATGCGGCGTGGGTCGCGGACTGGGATAAGACGTTTGGCTACCGGCAATAGGCTGATGGTGCAGCGATGACGGCGACGCTCGAAGTCACCGATCTCAGGAAGCAGTTTTCGATCGGCCGCCCGGCCATCGACGGCGTCAGCTTTGGCGTGCCGGCCGGCGAGATCGTGGTGCTGCTGGGGCCGTCCGGCTGCGGCAAGACCACGACGCTGCGCTGCGTCGCCGGGCTCGAGCATCCGACCGGCGGCGAGATCAGCATTTCCGGGCGGGTGGTCTCCTCGCCGGCAAACGGCATCCTCGTGCCGCCGCGTTCGCGCGATCTCGGCATGGTGTTCCAGTCCTATGCGGTGTGGCCGCATATGACGGTGCGGCAGAACGTGATCTATCCGCTGAAGCACCGCAAGATCGGGCGCACCGATGCTGCCCGCATGGTCGAGGAGGCGCTGGCGCTGGTCGGACTGTCCGATTATGCCGACCGGCCGGTGGTGGCGCTGTCGGGCGGCCAGATGCAGCGCGTCGCGCTGGCGCGCAGCATGGTGTACCGGCCGCAACTGTTGCTGCTCGACGAGCCGCTGTCGAACCTCGATGCCAAATTGCGCCTGCGGCTGCGCGACGACCTTCGCGTCATCCTCAAGCAGACCGGGATGACCGCGCTCTACGTCACCCATGACCAGGCCGAGGCGGTCGTGCTCGGCGACCGGATCGGGGTGATGCGCGACGGCAAGCTGTTGCAGATGGACACGCCCGACGTGATCTATAATCGTCCGGCCGATCTGTTCGTCGCCAATTTCACCGGCGCAACCAACGAGCTCGCAGGCACGCTCGTCACATGCAATGGCCGCTATGGGGTGGTCGATTTCGGTGACGGCCGGCAAGGGGAGGTCGCGCTGTGCCAGACGCTCAAGCCCGACGAGAAAGTGCGGATCGCGCTGCGGCCCGAGAACATCGCGATCGGCCGGCCCGACGGCGCCAACACGTTCTCGGCAAAGGTGCTCGACCGCAGATATCAGGGCACCCAGACTGCCTACGGCATCGAGCTGTTCGGCAAGCGGCTGGAAGCGATCGAGCTCGGCACCGCCGCGCGCCATCAGGTCGGCGTCGAGGCACAGGTCGCGTTGCCGCGCGAATGCCTGTGGGCCTATCGCGACAGCGGTCCGGCATCGCATGAGTAGTGGCGCCGCGGCCGTCGCCGCCTCGCAATGATGTGAGCGTGCCGTCGGTTCGCCGCCTAACCTTCCTCCACCAGCGCGCGGATGCTGCGGGCGAGTCCGAGGATGCGCGGGCCGCATTCGCGCTCGATCTGCTCGGCGCTGAAGCGGAAGGAGGGGACGCCGCAATTGACCGACAGGCATTCGCCGGTCGGCGTGCGATAGAGCGGGGCGGCGACGCCGAAGATCTCGCGCCGCCATTCGCCGAGCGAGACGGCAAAGCCGCGCTCGCGGCACAATTCGATGTCGGGCAAGGTGCGCTTCTGCACGTAGTCGAACTCGTCGGGGCGCTCGGCCTTGACGCGCGCGACATAGGCGCCGAGCTCTTGCTCGGTGAACAGCGACAGCAGGGCGCGCCCCACCGCGGTCGGCGCCAGCGTGCTGACAAAGCCGACGTCGGGCACGTGCGGCGCCGTATCCGTCGTGCGCAGCGTCTCGACATAGATGAAGTCGATCCCGAACGGCATCGCGATCGACACCGTGCCGCCGGCATAGGTCGCGAAGTCGCGCATCAGCGGACGCGCCAGTTGGCGCACCTTCAATGCCGACAGCACGGGGTAGGCGGCGGCGAGCGCGCCCAGTCCGAGCACGAAGCGGCCCTTGGTGTCGCGCCTGAGATAGCCGAGCTGCTCGAGCGTGTAGGTCAGCCGCGACACCGTCGGTCGCGACAGGCCGGTATGCAACGCGAGTTCGGCATTCGACAGCGAGCCGGGATGACGGCGAAACGCCGCCAGCACGTCGAGGCCATGCGCCAGGGTGGTTGCAAAGGACGGATCCGCCTGAACCTCGGCAGGGGAAGATGCTGTCATACGGAATATTGGTCTCAGATGGTCGGATTTGTCAATATATCGGAATGAATTTGCAAATCGTATCGATATCGGTTTATCTGCCGAGAATAAGGATAAGGACCGCTGGAGCGAGGCGCCCTCCGATGACGATGACCGAGCAAGCCCGAGACGCAAAGCCCGCCGCGATCGACAAGGCGCGGCTGCGCCTGAAGTATCAGGAGGAGCGCAACAAGCGGCTGCGTCCCGACGGCAATGACCAGTATCTCCAGATCAAGGGCCAGCTCGCGCATTATCTCGACGATCCCTACACGCCGGTCGTTGAGCGCGCGCCGAAGACCGATCACGTCACCTTCGCCTTTATCGGCGGCGGCTTCGCCGGGCTCGCCACCGCGGCGCGGCTGACCGAGGCCGGCATCAAGGACGTCCGCATTGTCGAGAAGGGCGGCGATTTCGGCGGCACCTGGTACTGGAACCGGTATCCCGGCGCGCAATGCGACACGGCGTCGATGGTCTACATGCCGCTGCTCGAAGAGACCGGCCACATGCCGTCCGAGAAATACGCGCATGCGCCGGAGATCCTCGCGCACTGCCAGCGGATCGGGAGGCAATTCAATCTCTACGACAATGCGCTGTTCCACACCGAGGTGACGAGCCTCGATTGGGACACGGCGCAATCGCGCTGGATCATCCGCACCACGCGGGACGACGCGTTCACCGCGCAATATGTCGGCATCGGCACCGGCCCGCTGCACGTGCCGAAGCTGCCCGGCATTCCCGGCATCGAGCGCTTCAAGGGCCACTCGTTCCACACCAGCCGCTGGGATTACGACTACACCGGCGGTGACCCCAAAGGCGCGCTCATGGAGAAGCTTGCCGACAAGCGCGTCGGCATCATCGGCACCGGCGCGACCTCGGTGCAATGCATTCCGCACCTCGCGCGCGCCTGCAAGGAGCTCTACGTATTCCAGCGCACGCCGTCGTCGGTCGATGTGCGTGGCAACGGGCCGATCGATCCCGACTGGTTTGCCGAGATCGCGACGCCGGGCTGGCAACAGCGCTGGCTGGAGAATTTCACCGCCAACCAGGCCGGCGGATCGGCCGAGGAAGATCTGGTGCAGGACGGCTGGACCGACCTGTCGAAGCGGATCCGCGCCAAGATCATGCTGCTGCCGCGCGAGCAGCGAAGCGTGGAAAACATGCGGGCGGCGTTCGAGGATTCCGACTTCGAGAAGATGGAGGAAATCCGCAACCGGATCGACACCATCGTCCGCGATGCCGACACCGCCAGGAATCTCAAGGCCTGGTACGGCCAGCTCTGCAAGCGCCCGTGCTTCCACGACGCCTATCTGCAGGCGTTCAATACGCCGGGCACCCATCTGGTCGATACCGACGGCAAGGGCGTCGAGGAGATCACCGAGAACGGGATCGTCGTCGGGGACAAGGAATACGCGCTCGATTGCATCATCTATGCGTCCGGCTTCGAGGTTGGTACCGAGTACAAGCGTCGCGCAGGCTTCGATCTGATCGGCCGCGACGGCATCAAGCTGTCGGAGCATTGGGCCGAGGGCATGCGCACCAAGCACGGCATCCACGTGCACGGTTTCCCCAACGTGTTCTTCGTGCAGCCGACCCAGGGCGCCAATCTGATCTCCAACGTGCCGCACAACCTGACCGAAGCGGCGCGGACCATCGCGCTGATGGTCCGCCACGCGCAGGACAACGGCTTCAAGGAAATCGAAGTCAGCAAGGAAGCCGAGGATCGCTGGGTCGAACTGCTGCTGACTGGTGTCGGCCGGATGATCGGCGGCCCCGATTGCACGCCCGGCTACTACAACAATGAGGGGCGCGAGCCGGGTCCCGCTGCAAAGCTCAATGTCGGCCATCCGTCGGGCGCGCTGGCTTACTTCAAATATATCGACGGCTGGCGTCGCAGTGGCCAGTTCGAGGGCGTGCAATTCCGCTGAGGGAAGCGCGATCGGAACCGATTTCCGCCAATCGAGGGAGTGCTTGAGTATGGCCCAGACAACCGCAAGCGAAACGTCACACGAAGGTCCGAAGGCGGCATCCGCGCCGGTCATCGCGCAGCACGCGGCGACGCTGAAGGCGCTGCCGTTCGCCGACACCAGGGACTTCGACGACGCCGCGCGCGGCTTTCTCGGCACGATCGAGAACGCGCGCGTGACCTCGACCCAGGGCAGGGTAGTTTGGAGCCTCGAGCCTTACGGATTCCTGTCGGAGGAGAAAGCGCCCGCGACCGTCGATCCGAGCCTGTGGCGGCAGTCGCGGCTCAACATGCATCACGGCCTGTTCGAAGTGGTGCCGGGTGTCTACCAGGTGCGTGGCCTCGACATCGCCAACATGACGCTGATCGAGGGCGACAAGGGCGTCATCGTGGTCGACACGCTGACCTCGATCGAGGGCGCGCGCGCCGCGATGGAGCTATACTTCCAGCATCGCGGCAAGCGGCCGGTCGCCGCCGTCATCTTCACCCACACCCACACCGACCATTGGGGCGGCGCGCGCGGCGTGCTCGACGACGCCATGCTGGCGGCGGGCGTGCCGATCATCGCGCCGAATTTCTTCATGGAGCACGCGGTCTCCGAGAACATCATCGCGGGGCCGGCGATGCTGCGCCGTGCACAATACCAGTTCGGGCCGTTCCTCGCCAAGGGCGTGCGCGGCCATGTCGACTGCGGCCTCGGCAAGACCATGGCGGCGGGCGGTGTGGCGCTGCTGCGGCCGACCGATTTGATCATCGCGACCGGCGACAAGCGCGTGATCGACGGCGTCGAGTTCGAATTCCAGATGGCGCCGAACAGCGAGGCGCCGGCGGAGATGCATTTCTTCATCCCGCGCTACAAGCTCTTGAATCTCGCCGAGAACTGCACCCACAATTTCCACAATCTGCTGCCGTTCCGCGGTGCCGATGTGCGCGATGCGCTGGCCTGGTCGAAATATCTCGGCGAGGCGTTGCAGATGTGGGGCGGCAAGGCGGAAGCGATGTGCGGCCAGCACCACTGGCCGGTGTGGGGGCAGGCGCGGATTGACAGCATGATCCGCGAACAGCGCGACCTCTACAAATACGCGCACGACCAGACCATCCGGCTGATGAACCATGGGCTCAACGCAGCCGAGATCGCCGAGACGATCCGCCTGCCGCAGAGCCTGGAGGGCGCCTGGCACGGCCGCGGTTACTACGGCCACATCAGGCACAATGTGAAGGCGATCTACCAGAAATATCTCGGCTGGTACGACGCCAATCCGGTCAACCTCGATCCGCTGCCGCCGGTCGAGGCCGGCAGGAAATATGTCGAGTATATGGGCGGCGCCGACGCGATCCTGAAACGCGCCGCGGCCGATTTTGCCAAGGGCGAATTCCGCTTCGTGGCGCAGGCCGTCAGCCATCTCGTGTTCGCCGAGCCTGATAATCAGGCCGCGCGTTCGCTCCTCGCCGACACGTTCGAGCAGCTCGGCTATGCCGCGGAAAGCTCGACCTGGCGCAACGCCTATCTGTTCGGCGCGCAGGAACTGCGGCAGGGCATGCCGAAGACGCCGCCGCGCTCGCCGATGCCGCGCGAGACGCTGGCCGCGCTGCGCACCGAGCAGCTTTGGGACGTGCTCGGCATCCGCCTCAACGGCCCCAAGGCCGAGGGCAAGCGCATCGTGCTGAACTGGAGCTTCACTGATACCGGCGAGACCTTCGTGCTCAATCTCGAGAATTCAGCCCTGACCTACGTTGGGGATGCGCAGGCGGCCGATGCGCATGCGAGCTTCACGCTGGCGCGCAGCGTGCTCGACGAGGTCATCGCCAAGCTGACCACTTTCCTGGACGCCGTCGATGCCGGCAGGATCAAGGCATCAGGCGAGCCGCAGCGGCTCGATGAATTGATGGCGCTGATGGACGAATTCCCGCGGATGTTCGAGATTGTCGAGCCGAAGCGGACGGCGGTGACGTAGAGCCGCACATACAGAACAACGACCGTCACCCTGAGGAGCCGCGCAGCGGCGTCTCGAAGGGCGACAGCCCGGCCGATTCATCCTTCGAGGCTCGCCCAGCGGCGCAATGGCGCCGCAAGGCTCGCACCTCAGGATGACGGGATGCCCAGATGTGTTGCGTCATTGTGAACGACGAAGCGGATTGCTTCGCTTCGCTCGCAATGACGGGACGGGTCGCCCCCGGGGCGCGGTCTCAAATCCCGAGATACGCCGCCTGCACCTGTTTGTTGTTGGCGAGCTCGGCGCTGGTGCCCTGCATGATCACGTTGCCGCTCTCCAGCACATAGGCGCGCTGCACCAGCGACAGCGCGCGGCTGACATTCTGCTCGACCAAGAGGATCGCGGTGCCCATTTTGTGGATCTCGCCGATCTTCTCGAAGGTCACGTCGGTCATCACAGGCGCGAGGCCGAGCGAGGGCTCGTCCAGCATCAGCAGGCGGGGCTTCAGCATCAGCCCGCGGCCGACCGCGACCATCTGCTGCTCGCCGCCGCTCATGGTGCCGGCGAGCTGTTTCCTGCGGTCGGCGAGCCGCGGGAAGATGCTGTAGACGAGCTCCATCGTGCGCGCGCGGTCCGCCTTGGCCTTCGGCGTGTAGGCGCCGATCTCGAGATTCTCCTGCACCGTCATTTCCGGGAACACCTGGCGGCCTTCCGGGACATGCGCGATGCCGAGCTCGGGAATCCGGTAGGGCGGCAGCGTGGCGAGGTCGACGCCGTCGAACGTGACCTTGCCGCCGAACAGCTTGACGAGGCCGGAGACGGCGCGCAGCGTCGTGCTCTTGCCGGCGCCGTTGGCGCCTAACAGGCCGACGGCTTCGCCTTCACCAATCGAGATGCTGACATCGGTGATGGCAGGGACCGAGCCGTAGCTGGCGCTGACGCGGGACAGCTCAAGCATGGGCGTCTCCCTGCGCCGGCGGATGCACATAGGACCCGAGATAGGCGCGGATCACTTCCGGATTCTCCACGATCTCCTTCGGCGCGCCTTCGGCGATCTTCTGGCCGTGGTCGAGCACCACGATGTGGCGGGCCACCGCCATGATCGCGCGCATCACATGCTCCACGATCACGATGGTCAGGCCGCTGGCGGAGAGCTTCTTCACCAGCGCCACCGCCTGGTCGATCTCGGCCGGGTTGAGTCCGGCCATCACCTCGTCGAGCAGCAGGATCCTGGGCTGCGTTGCCAGCGCGCGGGCCATTTCAAGCCGGCGCTGGTCGATGGTGGTGAGGTCCTTGGCCGGCGTCTGCTCCTTGGCGGAGAGGCCGACGAACTCGATCGCCTCGAGCGCCTTGTTGCGCGCGGCCGCGATATGCCGGTCGCGCAGGAACGCGCCGGTCATCACATTGGCGAGCACGGTCATCGCGCCGAACGGCTTTGCCACCTGGAAGGTGCGGGCAAGGCCCAGCGCGCAGACATCATGCGGCTTGAGCCCCACGATCTCGTGACCGAAGGCGAGCACCGAGCCGGAATCCGGTCGATGAAATCCCGTGATCAGGTGAAAGCTCGTGGTCTTGCCGGCGCCGTTCGGCCCGATCAGCGCGACCGTCTCGTTCTCCTGCACCGTGAAGCTGACGTCCTGCACGGCGCGCAGGCCGCCGAAGCGCTTGCTGAGACCCTTGATGACGAGTGCTTCTGCCATCGCGACGACCTCAGGCGCGCGCCGGCTTGCGCCGGGCGGTGCGGTGATAGATGTCGGTCGCGAACCCGATCAGTCCGGTCGGACGCCACAGGATGACAGCCATCAGGATCAGGCTGTAGACCGTGAGCTGGATACCGCCGACCGAGCTGCCGAGCCAGCTTTGCAGCAGCGCCGAGGTGGTCTCCAGCAGCACGGTGCCGATCACCGGGCCCCACAGCGTGCCGATGCCGCCGACGATCGACACCAGCGCCGCCTCGATCGAGACGTTGAAGCTGAATGCGGTCGCGGGATCGATGAAGTAGATGTATTGCGTGTAGAAGGTGCCGGCGAGCGCGGTCAGGAGCGCGCTGATCATGTAGATGTCGCGCTTGACCTTCGGCGCGTTGACGCCGACCGCCTCGGCGGCGTCCTCATCCTCGCCGATCGCGACGAGATAGTAGCCGATCCAGGATTTCTCGATCCTGTGGGTGATCCACAGCCCGACCACGAGCAGGCCGAGCACGACGTAATAGTAAGACGACTTCTCCTCGAACTGCATCATCAGCGGCGCGCTGCCGAGGTTCGGGATCGTGGTGCCTTCGGCGCCCCAGGCGAAGTCGCGGAACTTGAGAAAGATCAGCATCAGCACCTGGGCGGTCGCGATGGTGGCGATGGTGAAATAGGGGCCGCGCAGGCGGAAGCAGAGCCAGCCGATCGGCAGGCTTGCGAGCATCGCGACCACGCCGCCCGCGATCATCCCGATCCAGGGCGAGATGCCGTAGTTCACCTGCATGATGGTGGAGGTGTAGGCGCCGAGCCCGAAATACGCGGCGTGGCCGAGCGACAGCTGCTTGGCGTAGCCGCCCATCAGGTTCCAGGCGACGCCGATGAAGGAGAACAGCAGGATGCGGATGAAGATGTCGATCGCGAACGATGAGGTGACGAGCTGGGGCAAGGCGAGCATGACGACCGCCCCGATCGCGAGCCACAGCCATTTGAAGTTGCTGGACGTCTGCATCACCGGCCCCTCCTGGCGCCGAGCCCGCTCGGCCTGACCGCGAGCGTCAGCAGCAGCAGCGCGAACACCACGATCAAGCCGGAATCGGCGCCGACGAACTGGATGCCGAGCGATTCCGCGACGCCCATCATCAGGCTTGCGATCAGCGCGCCCATCACATTGCCGAGCGTGCCCATCACGACCGCGACGAACGCCATCAGCACGAACACCTGGCCGACGAATGGATAGGCTGAATAGAACGGCATCAGCAGCGAGCCGGCGGCGCCCGCGAGCGCCAGCGCGGTGCCGAACGCGACCGCGAACACGCGGTTCGGGTTGATCCCCATCAGCATCGCGACGTCGCGGTTCTGCGATGCGGCGCGCATCGCGCGGCCGAGATCGGTGGTGTGCAGGAATACCCACAGCAGCCCGCTCAGCGCCATCGCGACCGCGAAGGCGATCAGTTTCGCCACCGGGATGTACAGCCCGCCGATATGCCACGCCGCATCCGAATAGGACGCGTGGACGGTGCGGTAATTGGCGCTGAACAACATCAGCGAGAGATTGAGCAGCAACAGCGACAGCGCGAAGGTCAGGAAGATCTGCGGCATGTCGTTCGGCCCCAGCACCCTGCGGATCAGGAAATGCTGGATCAGGACGCCGGCGAGGAACAGCACCGGCATCGAGACCACGAGCGAGACCAGTGGATCGATGCCGAACTGGGTGGCGAGGAAGAACGAGATATACATCCCGATCATCACGAACTCGCCCTGGGCGAAGTTGACGATCTTGACCACGCCGAAGATCAGCGTGACGCCGATGCTGACAAGCGCGTAGATGCCGCCGATGAGCAGGCCGTTGATCACGGCCTGGGCCAGTGTCTCCCACATGCGATGCGACCGCGGCTCAGGTCTTCATCAGGGGGGCGCGGGCGTCTTCCTTCGGGAAGACGCTGACGAGATCGGTGTTCTGCCACTGCACGCCGACCGGGCGGCCGTAGACGTTCTTGCCGTCCGGCCCGAACTTCACCTTGCCGCCCGGCGCCATCGCAGCAAAGCCCGAGGAGACATCGAGCGTCGAGAGCGCCTCGCGCACCTTCTTGGGATCGGCGGAGGCGGCGCGCTCCAGCGCGTCGGCCAGCATGAAGGTCTGCGCGACCAGGCCGCCGGCATATTCGAACGCGAACTCGCCGGTGCGCTTCTTGAATTCGACATTCACCTTCTGCGCGTCGTCGCTGACGTCGTGGTTCCAGTGCGCAACGCCCTGCAGGCCCTCGGCGGCATTGCCGACATTCTTGTAGAAGTCCGGCATCACGAAGCCGCCGGAGCCGCCGTTGATCGCGATGTTGAGCCCGACCTGCTTCACGGTGCGCACGATCAGGATGAGGTCGTTGAGATAGGACAGTGAGAACAGCGTGTTGGCGCCGGAGGCCTTGACCTTGTTGATCAGCGGGCTCGCGTCGGTGAAGCCGGCCGAGTAGGGCTCGAACATCACGATCTCGACGCCTTCGCCCGGCGCCAGCTCCTTCAGCCCGTTCGATGTCGAGGTGCCGAACGCGGTGTTCTCGAAAATGACGGCGACCTTGGCCTGCTCGCTGACCAGCTTGGCCATCTGCAACTGGGCCTTGGCAAACTGCGAGGCGCGTGCGAACGGCGTGAAGGTGTAGGTGCGCCCCTTGTTGAGCTGGTCGGAGCTCGATCCGGTGATGATCGGGACCTTCGCCCGTTCGCAGACTTCGCTCGCGATCAAGGTCAGCGCGCTGGCATAGCAGCCATGGATCGCCGACAGCTTGTTGCCCGTGATCAGGCGGTCGGTCTCGGTGCGCGTCACCGTGGTGTCGCTCTGCACGTCCGAGACGATGAGGTTGAGCTTGGCGCCGCCGAGCGACTTGATGCCGCCGGCCTCGTTGACCATGTCGACCGCGAGCTTGGCCGCAGCCACGCAGCCGACGCCGATCTGCGCCATGCTGCCGGTGGTCGGATAGAGCGCGCCGATGTTGATCGGATCGGCCGCCCAGCCGCGCAGCGGAACGGCGCCGAACGCGCCTGCCGCCAGCACGCCGCCGGTCTTGGCGAGGAATTTGCGACGGTTCAGCTTGTTTTGTGAGGCTCTGGTCGGTGCGGCATTATTAATGGCCGACGGCTTGCGGTCCCCTGTCATGGCGTTCCCCCTGCGCGATCACGGCACGGTTGCTCCGTCCGCTCGCTTATTATTTTTTGCTCAAGCGCGGCGCATAAGAGCACGTAATTCGGCATTCGCAAAGGCGATATCAGCCGAACTGATGGGGAAACATGTCGTCGCTGGTGCGTCGCAGCAATCGTGCGACGCGGGCATGCGTAGTGTTTTGCTGCGTGAGAGTTGCCGCCGCGGACGACGGTATTATTGACAATCGAACGACCCGACGGACCGGCACGGATGGTGCCGGCCGGCCCGCCGGATCATTCGATCGGCCGCTGCAACTGCTACTCCGCGCTCGCCACCAGCTTGAAGCGCGGCTCGGCTTCCATCAGGCCGCGGAAGGCGGCGAGATAGTCGAGCGCCATGCGCCGCGCGGTGAAGCGGGTCTCGAACTGCTTGCGGATCGCGTCGCGGTTGAGCGTTCCGAGGCGGCCGACGGAGGAGATCGCACTGATCTCGTCCTCGACGATAAAGCCGGTCAGGCCATCCTCGATGATCTCCGGCACCGAGCCGCGGTTATAGGCGATGACGGGCGTGCCGCAGGCCATCGCTTCGATCATCACGAGGCCGAACGGCTCCGGCCAGTCGATCGGAACCAGGAGCCCGATCGCGCCGCTGAGAAAATCCGGCTTCTCGCGGTCGCTGATTTCGCCGATGAACTCGACCAACGGGTTGCTGGTGATCAGCGGCTTGATCAACTCATCGTAATATTCCTGGTCGGCACGATCGACCTTGGCCGCGATCCTCAGCGGAATGCCGCAGCGGGTTGCGATCTTGATCGCGCGATCGACGCCTTTCTCCGGCGCGATGCGCCCGAGTACCGCGAGATAGGACGGCTTCGCCGGTTGCGGCGTCAGCAGATTCTCCGGTAGGCCGTGATGGATGGTGCGCACCCAATGCGCCTGCGGCACCGGCCGCCGCTGCGCGTTGGAGATCGAGATCACCGGAATCTTCGAGAAGGTGTTGAAGACCGGCTGATGCTCCGGCAGGTCGAGCCGTCCGTGCAAGGTGGTGACGAACGGCGTCGGCTGCCGCGCGAACAGCGACCACGGATAATAGTCGAGATGGCAGTGCAGGAAGTCGAACTCCTCGTCGTCGGCCTTCTGCCGCACGCGTTCCAGCATCACCATGTGGAGCGCATTGGGATCGCGGACCGAGCCGTCGAGCCGCAGTGCCTTCGGCCAGGTCGCATCGAGCTTCGCGGAGGTTTGAGAATCGCCACTGGCGAACAACGTCACGTCATGTCCAAGTGTTACAAGTTCTTCGGTCAGCCAGTGCACGACCCGTTCGGTGCCGCCGTAGAGCTTGGGGGGAACAGCCTCCGTCAGCGGGGCAACCTGCGCGATGCGCATCTCTCCGTCTCCTGTTTGTAATGTGGAATGAACTACCCTCAGCCCTCAGATGGCACCGACATGCCAAAGACGGGAACGTTCTCGCACGTGCGAGGTTCCTTAGATGTGGGAGATCTGCCGCTTCTTTCTTCCATCACACTGTGGTCTTGCTGATGCCATCACGCTCCAACACGGTTTTGCCTATGCCAGCGTTGCAAAATTGTTGCGCAGTGATGGCTGCATCAAGGAATCCCACCGCCGCCCTTCACGTCATCGTGCGCGAGAGCTTCGACTAGAATTTTCTCGTTCACCTTCAACAGCTTTGCAGGACGTCATGGACCATCTGTCAGGATACGCGCATCGTCCGTTTCCCTTTGTGTTGCGCTATCTGCGCCGGCGTCTGCCGTCGCATGTTGTGATTTTGTCAGCCGTTGTTGCGGCGGTTGCCTGCTCGGTAGGCACGCAATACGGCGTGAAGAATCTGGTCGATGCGTTGTCGGCGGGGCCGTCGGCCGCGAACGGCGTATGGCTGGCATTCGCTCTGCTCATGTCACTGATCGCAGCCGACAACTTCCTGTGGCGGATCGCGAGCTGGACCGCGAGCTACACCTTTGTCAGCGTCACCGGCGATCTTCGCCGCGACATGTTCCGCCATCTCACCGGCCACGCGCCGAGCTATTTCACGGATCGGCTGCCGGGCATGCTGACCAGCCGGATCACGGCGACCTCGAACGCGGTGTTCACCGTCGAGAACATGTTCGTATGGAATGTGTTGCCGCCCTGCATCGCGACCTTCGCGGCGATCGCCCTGGTTGGAACAGTCAGCGTGACAATGTCAGCAGTGCTGATCCTGATCGCCGGAACCATGGTGGTGGCCATGTTCCGCATCGCCGCCGCCGGCCGGCCGCTGCATGACGATTTCGCCAACAGGGCGGCTGCCGTGGACGGCGAAATGGTCGACGTCATCAACAACCTGCCGCTGGTACGCGCGTTCTGCGGCCTCGGCTATGAGCACGAACGCTTCGATGCGACCGTCAATCGGGAACTCGTCGCGCGTGGCCGTTCCCTGCGCTACCTCGAGAAGCTTCGTCTCATTCACGCCGGCGTGACCGTCATCCTGACCATCGCGATGCTGGCCTGGGCCCTCTCGCTCTGGCAGCAGGGCGCGGCGACCACCGGCGACGTCGTGCTGGTCTGCACGCTCGGCATCTCGATCCTCAGCGCCACCCGCGATCTCGCGGTTGCGCTGGTCGATGTCACCCAGCATGTCGCGCGGCTGACCGAGGCCCTGGCGACGCTGTTGCAACCGCACGAGCTGAAGGACCATCCGGAGGCCGAGGCGCTGGTGAAGAGCGGCGCGGCGATCGCCTTCAACAATGTCTCGTTCCGCTATCCCGGCGGCCTGCAGGTGTTCGAGCGCTTCAGCCTGCGCATCCAGCCCGGCCAGAGGGTCGGCCTGGTCGGCCACTCCGGCGGCGGCAAGTCAACACTGTTTACCCTTCTGCAGCGCTTCTACGACGTCGAGCAGGGCAACATCACCGTCGACGGCCAGGACATCTCGCGCGTCACCCAGCAGAGCCTGCGCGCCGCAATCTCGGTGGTGCCGCAGGATATCTCGCTGTTCCACCGTTCGATCCTGGAGAACATCCGCTACGGCCGGCCGGACGCCACCGACGACGAGGTGCTGCGGGCGGCGATCGCGGCGCGCTGCGACTTCATCGAGAGCTTGCCCGAGGGCATGAACACCATCGTCGGCGATCGCGGCGTCAAGGTCTCCGGCGGCCAGCGCCAGCGCATCGCGATCGCGCGCGCCTTCCTGAAGGATGCGCCGATCCTGCTGCTCGATGAGGCCACCGCGGCGCTCGATGCCGACTCCGAGGAGGCGATCCGCGAGGCGTTGTCGCGGCTGATGCGCGGGCGTACCGTGGTCGCAATCGCGCACCGCCTCGCGACGCTGCGCAGCTTCGACCGCGTGCTTGTGCTGCAGGGTGGCCGGATCGTCGAGGACGGTCCGCCCGATATCCTCGTGAAGGGAAGGGGCCCCTACCGCGACCTGGTCGCGCGTGAAATGGGCCGCCTTTCCACCAGCGCGGCCTGACCCCGCGTCGTCAAGTGCGTTTGTGCGTTCCGGTGCGTTCGTTCGAACCAGGATACGGGCCAAGCAAAGTCGCCAGAGGTTCAGATGGCAGCTGACGTCGTTACGCAGATCATCACCGCTCGCATCACGGAGCACGTCGCCGAATCGCCGTTCTACATTCCGATGACCGGGCCCGCGGCGCGGCCGCGGCGCTCGCTCAAGCATGACGACACCTTCATCGTGCTCGACAGCCATGGCGACATCGGCGCCTCGGCCGGCGGGCCGGACGGCCTGTTCAACGCCGACACCCGCTACCTGGCGCGGCTGGAAATGGTGCTGGAGGACGTGCAGCCGCTCCTGCTCGGCTCCAACATGCGCGACGACAATTCGGCGCTGACGGTCGATCTCACCAATTCCGACGTCTATCGCGACGACCGTCTGACCCTGCCGAAGGACACGCTGCACATCGTACGCTCGATCTTCCTGTGGCGCGGCACGGCCTATCAGCGTATCGGCCTGCAGAATCACGGCGATCATGCCGCGAGCTTCGATCTCACGCTGCTGTTCGACAACGACTTTGCCGATCTGTTCGAGGTGCGCGGCGAGCGCCGGCCGCGGCGTGGCATCGGCTCGAGCAAGCTGCTCGGACCGACCGACGTGGTGCTGGAATATTGCGGCCTCGACGAGCAGACGCGGATCACCGCGCTGCATTTCGATCCGCGGCCGACGCGGCTGTCGGTCAACGCGGCGACCTATCATTTCGATCTCGAGCCCGGGCAGGTGACGTCGCTGTTCGTCGCGGTCTCCTGCAACAAGCCGATCATGCAGAAGCCGGTGCCGTTCTTCCGCGGGCTGCTGGCGCACCGCCGCGAGATGCGGACCTCGTCGGCCGGCGCAGCCAGCATCGAAACCTCGAACAACATCTTCAACGAGGTGCTGTGCCAGGCGATGGCCGACCTCAACATGCTGATGACGGAGACACCGCAGGGCCGTTACCCCTATGCCGGCATTCCCTGGTATTCGACGACGTTTGGCCGCGACGGACTGATCACCGCGTTGCAGATGCTGTGGGTCGATCCGCGGATCGCCAAGGGCGTGCTGAAGCGGCTCGCGCTGTTCCAGGCCAAGGCGGTCGATCCGCTGGCCGATGCCGCGCCGGGCAAGATCCTGCATGAGATGCGCGGCGGCGAAATGGCCGCGCTTCGTGAGGTGCCGTTCGCGCATTATTACGGCAGCGTCGATTCGACTCCGCTGTTCGTGCTGCTCGCCGGGCTCTATCTGGAGCGCACCGGCGATTTGGACACGCTGCGCGAGCTGTGGCCCGCGGTCGAGGCCGGCCTGCAATGGATCGACGGCCCGGGCGATCCCGACCGTGACGGCTTCGTCGAATATCAGCGCGCCACCGAAGAGGGGCTTCGCAATCAAGGCTGGAAGGATTCGTTCGACGCCATCTTCCACGCAGACGGTACGCTTGCCGAGGGCAATATCGCGCTGGCGGAAGTGCAGGGCTATGTGTTTGCCGGCAAGCAGCTTGCCGCGCGAGCGGCGCGCAAGCTCGGCTTTGCGGACAAGGCCGCGAAGCTGGAAGCCGAGGCCGAGCTGTTGCGCGAGCGGTTCGAGGAGGCATTCTGGTGCGAGGAGCTCGGCACCTATGCGGTCGCGCTCGACGGCGCCAAGCAGCCGTGCAAGGTGCGCACCTCGAATGCCGGCCAGACATTGTTTTCCGGCATGGTGCGGGAAGACCGCGCGCGACGGGTCGCCGCCGACCTGATGAGCCAGAAGTTCTTCTCGGGCTGGGGCATCCGCACCGTCGCCGCGGGCGAAGTGCGCTACAACCCGATGTCCTATCACGACGGCTCGATCTGGCCGCATGACAACGCGCTGATCGCACTCGGATTCGCGCACTACGGCCTCAAGCATTCGGTCGCGCATCTGTTCAAGGGCCTGTTCGACGCCGCGAGCTATATGGAACTGCGGCGGCTGCCGGAATTGTTCTGCGGCTTCCGCCGCGAGCGCCGGCGCGGCCCGGTGCTCTATCCCGTGGCCTGTGCACCGCAGGCCTGGGCGAGCGCGACGCCGTTCACGCTGCTGGAGGCGGCGCTTGGCCTCGAGTTCGACACCGCGCGCGGCGAGATTCGCTTGCGCGATCCGCGGCTGCCGGAGTTCCTCAACGATGTGGTGCTGCGCGACCTCAGGCTCGGCGCTTCCAGTGTCGATCTGAGGCTGCGCCGCCATGACGACGAGGTGTCGCTGGAAGTGTTGCGCACACGCGGCCAGATCCAGGTGTCGATCGTGCTGACGCATTGAGCGTCGTCGCGCGGCATGCGTGCGCCGGAAATCGCGGGGAGAGTAACATGCGTCCGAGGATGATGATGATGCTGGTCGCAGCGGCGCTGCTGACATGCGCGGGTGTCCGCGCCGCCGACGACGAAGCGCCGGCGCCGACACCATCGCCGCCGGCCGTGCAGGCGCCGCCAGCAACGCCAGCAACTCCTGCGCCGCCGGCAGCCCAGGCGCCGCCAGCAGCCTCTGCGACGCCGAAGGAGCAAGCGAAGGAGCCCTCAAAGGAATCGTCCAAGGAACCATCCAAGGAACCGTCGCCGCCGCCGTCGGTGACCGTGATCGGTGCTCGCGATGCGCACGGCATTCTCGGGCGCGACGTTCGCAGTTCCGCCAATGAGAACATGGGCCGTATCGTCGACGTCATTGTCGACCGCGACGGCAAGGTCCGCGCCGCAGTGATCGATTTCGGCGGCTTCCTCGGCGTCGGCAGCCGCAAGATCGTGGTCGATTGGAACGCGCTGCGTTTTGCCGGTGTTTCCAGCAAGAGCGACAGCATCACGCTGGACCTCAACAAGCAGCAGGTGAGCGCTGCGCCCGAGTACAAGGAAGATACGCCGCTGATCGTGCTGGGCGCGGCGGGAAGCCTGCATCCATGGGATTACGAACATTAGGGGGGTAGAGCTGGTCGCGCGTCCGAACTCTTCTTTAGAGACGGTTGGCGACGATCGTGGCGAGCGATCAGCCGGCAGCACCAACGTTGTGTCAATTGTCCCCGATCAGCCCACTCCGGAGGAACCGCGCGGGCCGTCGCGGGAAAGCCAGCGCGGCCTCGACTGGTTCATCTTCTTCCTGGCCGACGTGCAGACCGGCTTCGGCCCGTTCGTCGCGGTCTATCTGACGACGCAGAAATGGACCCAGGTCGAGATCGGCTTCGTGCTCTCGATCGGCGGCATTATCGGCCTCTTGGGCCAGATGCCCGGCGGGGCGATCGTCGATGCGGCGCGCTCCGAGCGGGTCGTTGCGGGCTGTGCGGTGGCCGCGATCGGCGCCAGCGCGCTGGCCTATGCGCTCTGGCCGATCTTTCCCGTGGTGACGCTCGCCGCGACGCTGCACGCGCTCGCAAGCTGCGTGCTTGGCCCGGCGATCGCCGCGATCAGCCTCGGCCTGGTCGGGCCGCTTGCGATCGGCGAGCGGCTCGGCCGCAATGCGCGCTTCGCCTCGCTCGGCAGCGGCTCGGCCGCGGCACTGATGGGCGCCTGCGGCTATCTGCTGTCGAGCCGCTCAGTGTTCCTCGTCACTTTCATCTTGGCGATCCCGACGCTGTTGTCACTGGCGCGGATCCGCGAGCGCGAGATCGACATCGCGCAGGCCCATGGCGAGGTGAAACGGGAAGTCCCCGACAAGCGCGCCACCAGCGTCGTCAGCCTGGTGCGGCAGCGGCCGCTCCTGATCTTTGCCGGCGCGATGATGCTGTTCCAGCTCGCCAATGCCGCGATGCTGCCCTTGATGGCGGGCGTGGTGACGACACGGTCGAGCCAATGGGCGCCGGTCCTGATCGCTGCCTGCATCATTGTGCCGCAGGCGATCGTCGCGCTGTCCTCGCCGTCGGTCGGCCGCAAGGCCCAGGCCTGGGGGCGGCGGCCGCTGCTGTTGATCGCATTCGCCGCGCTGGCGATCCGCGGCCTGTTGTTCGCGACGGTGCGTGACCCCTATGTGCTGGTCATGGTGCAGATTTTCGACGGCATCACCGCGGCGATCTTCAGCGTAATGGTGCCGCTGATCGTGGCCGACATCGCCTTCGGCAGCGGCCATTTCAACCTGGCGCAGGGCATTGTCGGCACCGCGGTCGGCATTGGCGCGTCGCTCAGCACGGTGCTGGCCGGCTATGTCAGCGACAAGCTCGGCAGCAGCACGGCCTTCATGGGCCTCGCCGGGATCGCCGCATTCGGGCTGTTCGTGATCTGGCTGGTGATGCCGGAGACGCGGCGGACGGCATGATGGCAGGGCGCAACCGCGGCACCATTGGCCGCCACCGACCAGACTGGGATACGGCTACCGGTCGGTTTTGCTGCGCGGCACACTTTCTCCTGCATGTGCCGTCATATATGAGTAAATACATAAGTGATTTGCTGCTGGAACGAGCCCGATGGTCCCCAGGAGCGAGTTCGCGCGTTGGACCGTGGCGGCGATTAATCAATCCAAAATCGCGGTCTGGTACGGGATTGACGGAGCGCGGGCAGGCATTTCGACCGAGGAGCGGCATGGTACATCGAACGACGACGGCGCAAACCACCGGAGCGATGCGGCGTTGGGGCCAACCCGCCTTTGTGACTTTCGCAGCGATGGTCACACTTGCGTCACTGACCGGTGGCGTCGCGGCGAAAGAGCAGCGTCCCGCGGCAGCCGTCGAGGCGACCGCGCCGCGCACCGCTGGCGAGCCGATCATGGCGATCGTGTCGATCAAGGCCCAGAAGGTGACGCTCTACGACGCCGAGGGCTGGATCTACCGTGCGCCGGTGTCGAGCGGCGTCAAGGGACGCGAGACGCCGGCCGGCGTCTTTGCGCTGATCGAGAAGGACAAGGACCACCACTCAACCCTGTATGACGATGCCTGGATGCCCAACATGCAGCGCATCACCTGGAACGGCATCGCGCTGCATGGCGGGCCGCTGCCGGGATATGCGGCCTCCCACGGCTGCGTGCGGATGCCCTACGATTTTGCCGAGAAGCTGTTCGACAAGACCCGGATCGGGATGCGGGTGATCATCGCGCCGAACGATCCGGCCCCGGTCGATTTCACCCATCCGGCGCTGTTCGTGCCGAACGCGCAAGCCATTGCGGCAGCTCCGGCGCGCGCCGAGAAGCTCAGCCGCGAGGCCGCGGATGCCGCCAAGGCAGCCGACGAGGCGAAGAAGGCTTCGATAGCCGCGACCAAGGAGGCCGCACTGTTCACGCCTGCGTCGCTGCGCAAATTGCAACAGATCAAGACCCGTGCCGACGCTGCGGTTGCGTCGGCCGACAAGACGCTCGCTAATGCAAAGACCGACCAGGCCAAGGCGCGCGCCGAGGATCTGAAGCAGAAGGCGGTGGCCAAGGCCGCGGAAGCGACCGCGCAGTTCGAGGCCGCCCAGGGCGACGCCAAGCCGAAGCTCGACGCTGCAGCCGCCGCCAAGGACGCCGCCAAGGCGGCCGAAACCAAGAAAGCGGATACCCAGAAGGCGGCGACCGAGGCGAAGCTCGCGCTCGAGCCGGTGTCCGTCTACATCAGCCGTGCAACGCAGAAGCTTTACGTCCGCCGCAACACCCATAAGCCATGGGCGGATGGCGGCGAGGTGTTCGATTCAAGCATCGAGGTTCCGGTCACGATCCGCGATCCGGACAAACCGATCGGCACGCATATCTACACGGCGATGGCGCGCAACGACGCGGGCGGCCTGCGCTGGACCCAGGTGACGATCGACGACGGAGACAACGCCAGGAATGCGCTCGATCGTGTCACCATCCCGCAGGATGTGCTGGATCGCATCGCGCCGACCGCCGTTGCGCGCTCTTCGATTATCATCTCGGACGAGCCGTTGAGCGCCGAGACCAACTATCGCACCGAGTTCGTCGCCGTTCTGAGCAACCAGCCCCAGGGTGGTTTCATCACGCGCAAGCCGACCCGGCCCATGATGACCGACGACATGGTTGCGAGCAGGGACGACGACGGTTTCGGCTTCTTCTCTCAGCGCAGCTGGAATCCCCAATCGGGCACCCAATACGGCACCCCGTATGGCAGTCCCCAATACAGCAATCCCCAGTACGGCAATCCCCAGATTTACGGCAATCCGCAAGCGGCCAATCCGCGCCGGCGCGGCGGCCAGTACTTCTGGCAATCGCAACAGGACTGGTAACGGAGCGTCGAGGACGCAGGCCGCAACGAGCGGCCGCGGCGTCAGATCGGCATTGCAGCGTTGGGCGGCGGCGTGATGCCGCCGCCCAATCGCATTGTGCGGTTGCCCATCTTACGGGCGAGCTTCCAGGATCAGGTTGAACGGCGTCTCCGCGGCGCGGCGGAACCGCGAGAAGCCGCCCTGGCGCGCCACCTCGCGCAGTCTTGCCTCTCCGGCCTGCGCGCCGAGCGCGAGCCCGACCTCCTGGTCCAGCGACGCCGGCGTGCAGATCATCGTCGAGGCGGCGTAGTAGACGCGCCCGATCGGATTGAGGTTGTCCTCCAGCCGGTCGTTGGCGAACGGCTCGATCAGCATGCAGGTGCCGTCGTCGGCGAGGGTGGAGCGGGTGTGCTTAAGGGCGCCGACCGGATCGCCCATGTCGTGCAGGCAGTCGAAGAAGCACACCAGGTCATAGCCCTTGGCCGGGAATGTCTTGGCGGAATGCGTTTCGAAATGAACGCGGTCCGACAGTCCCGCTTCCCGCGCAGACTTCCGCGCCGCCTCGATCGAGCCGTCGTGATAGTCGAAGCCGTAGAAGGTTGATTTCGGAAACGCCTCCGCCATCAATCGCGTCGAGACGCCGTGCCCGCAGCCGACGTCGGCGACGACAGCGCCCTTCTTCAGCTTGTCGACGACGCCCTCGAGCGTCGGCAGCCATTCCTGCACCAGATAGTGCTTGTAGCTGGTACGGAAGAAGCGGGCGGTGCCGCAGAACAGGCACTCGCTGCGCCTGTTCCAGCCGACGCCCTTGCCGGTCTTGAACGCGTCAGTAATCTTGGGCTCATCGAGAAAGGTCGCGCCGACCAGGCTTCCGACGGCGCCGAGGAAGACCGGGCTGTCCTCGTCGGCCAGCGCGAGCGCCTGCTCGGGCAGCATCGAGAATTTTCCGGATGGCTTGTCGTACTCGATGTAGCCGGAGGCCGCCTGCGCCGACAGCCACTCCTGGATGTAGCGCTCGGCGGTTCCTGTTGCCTTGGCCAGGGCCGCGGCATTCATCGGCCCGCCCTGCGCGAGGGCCCTGTACAGCCCGAGCTTGTCGCCCAGCAGCATCAACGAGGCGTTCATTGCCGCGCCGACATCGCCGATCATCTTTCCCATGAATGAATTGAGGCGCTCTTCGTTGACGTCCTTGCTGTTCCTCCATCGCAATCGCGTTTGGCCAAAAGTCATCATTCGCAATTTCACGCATGCGTCGTCGTCCAGCCGTGTGGCGACGTGATCGCCTGAAAGGTTCGGTGCAATGACCCGATTGTTACCGGGCCGGTGGGATCCCACAGCCGCCCGGCTTCACAAGCCCGCGACGCGGGCCGCCTACGCCATCACGCGCGGCATGACCAGCCGTTTGTACAGCGCTCCGTAGCAGGCGGCCGACAGGTCCCAGCTGTAGGACTTGGCCATCGCGCTGGAGCGCATGGCGTTGAGCCGGTCCTTGGCGCGGTAGGCGTCGAAGGCGCGCCTGACGCCACCGAGGAAGGATTCCGCCGACGGCTGCGCGAACAGGAAGCCGGTCTCGCCGTCGGCGATGGTTTCCGCAAGCCCGCCGGTCTGGTGGCCGATCGGCAGCGAGCCGAAGCGCTGCGCATACATCTGGCTGAGGCCGCAGGGCTCGAAGCGCGACGGCATCAGGGTGAAATCGCTGCCGGCGAAGATTCGGCGCGCCTGCCCATCGTTGAAGCCGATGATCACGCCGATCGCATCGGGCCGGCGGCGATGCGCGGCCACCAGCGCATCCTCGATGGCCGGCTCGCCGCTGCCGGTGACGACGATCTGTCCGCCGTCCCTGACGATCTCGTCGGCGGCCGACAGCACGAGGTCGACGCCTTTCTGATGCACGAGGCGGGCGACGAGGCCAAAGATCGGCCCGCGCGAGACCGCAAGGCCGAACTGGCGGCGGACATAGTCGGCGTTGGCCTGCTTGCCCTTCCAGTCGCCGGCGCCGAACGGCTGTGCGAGCTGCGCGCAGTGGCGCGGATCCCAGCTCTCGTCGATGCCGTTCAGGATGCCGGTCAGCTGGTCGGCATCGGAGCGCACCCGGAGCAGGCCTTCCAGGCCGCAGCCGAGCTCTGCGGTCGTGATCTCCCTGGCATAGGTCGCGCTGACCGTGGTCAGATGCGAGGCGTAGACGAGGCCGCCCTTGAGGAAGGAGAGCTTGTCGTAGAACTCCAGCCCGTCGATGTGGAATGAGCTTTCCGGTGCGCCGATCCGTCGCAGCGAGTCCTTCGGAAACAGGCCCTGATAGGCGAGATTGTGGATGGTCAGGATCGAGGGGATCCGCGCGCCGCGCCAGGCGAGGTAGGCCGGTGTGAGCGCGGCCTGCCAGTCGTTGGCGTGTACGAGGTCCGCTGCCCAATTCTTGTCCAGCATCCCGGCTGCAAGTTCGGCAGCGGCGGAGGCAAAGCGGCCGAAGCGGATGTCGTTGTCGGGCCAGTCGCGACCGGACTCATCGCCATAGGGATTGCCCGGCCTCTCGTAGAGTTGCGGGCACAGCAGCACGTAGACCGGAAGTCCGTCCCTGGTCGACGCACGCCCGAGCGTGCAGGCCGGCATCTCGGCGAGCGCTCGGCATTGCCCAACGATTTCAATATGCGTGAACTGTTCGACCACATCCCGGTAGCCGGGAAGCATGATCCTGACGTCGCTCCACGGGCGGAGAGCCCGCGGAAGGGCAGCGGAAACGGCGGCGAGCCCGCCCACGCGGACGAAATCGTCCATCTCCGTCGTGACGAATAAGACCTTCAACAAGCGCCCTCGTTCCAGCCCGTGACAGGGCTATGCAAGATCGGGTCCAATCTGCCTTTGAGTAAAATGCAAGACGGCCCGCGCTCCCGGTCTGGACGAGACGCTTTCCTGCCAGGGCGGCTCACTTTAGGGTCACGCGACGCCAAACAACCAATGACGAAGGTGGAGGAAGCCTTGCCGACGACCATAGCCGCTGACGATGAGGGGAATTTGACACGGAGCTTCGACGGCCTTCGCGTGCTCGATTTTTCGACCACGATCGCCGGACCTCATTGCACGCGGATGCTCGCCGACATGGGCGCCGAGGTAATCAAGATCGAGCCCGCCGAGGGCGAGACGATGCGAACGCGGCCGCCGGTGCGCAACAATTGCTCGACGGCGTTCGGCCAGCTCAATATCGGCAAGAACAGCCTGGTGCTCGACCTGAAGTCGTCGGCCGGCGTCGAAGCCGTGCGCCGGCTGATCGCCACCGCCGACGTGCTGGTGGAGAATTTCCGTCCCGGCGTGATGCGGCGGCTGAAGCTCGACTATGCCTCTATCCGCGACATCAATCCAAAACTGATCTTTTGCTCGATCTCCGGCTACGGTCAGACCGGCCCGTCGGCGGAATTGCCGGCCTATGCGCCGGTGATCCATGCCGCCTCGGGCTACGAGATGGCGCATCTCGCCTATCAGCCGGGCCGTAGCCGGCCGGACTATTGCGGCATCTACCACGCCGATGTGCTGACCGGCGTTTACGCCTTCGGTGCGATCTCGGCGGCGCTCTACCAGCGCGCCGCCAGCGGCAAGGGCCAGCACATCGACGTCTCGATGCTGGAATCGATGCTGAGCCTGACCCTGAACGAGTTGCAGTGGTCGCAATTCGAGGTGAAGCAAACCCAGCGCCCGATGTTCGGCCCGATCGAAACCACCGACGGCTACGTGATGGTGGCGATCGCCAGCGAGAAGACGTTCCAGAACCTGATGCAGGTGATCGGCCGTCCCGATTGGGTGTCCGATACGCGCTTCGCCAAATATGCCGATCGGCGGGAGAACTGGGCGGGCCTGATGGAGGGCGTGGAGGCGTGGTCGCGCTCGGTCAGCACGCAGGCCTGCCTTGCCGCACTCAATGAATATGGCGTGCCGTCATCGGCCTATCGCACCGTGCGCGAGGCGCTCGCCGATCCGCAAATCGCCCATCGCGGCGCGCTGGCCGACGTTGCGGACGGCGGCGGCAGCTTCAAGGTGCTCAATCTGCCGTTCCGCCTGTCCGGCGCTGCGGTCGGTGCGCGCAAGCGGATGTCGACGCTTGGCGAGCACACGCTGTCCTATCTGAAGGAGATCGGGCTCTCCGAGGATCAGATCGCAGGCTTCGCAGCGCAACCGGCGAAGACGGCGCGTCATTAAGCCTGCGGCTTTTCATCCGCATTACGGTCTTGTCGCGCGCGGCGATTCCGGACAATCTGCCGCCCAACAGACGACGATCCGGAACACCGGACGTCGCCCACTTGGGAGGGAGCATTGATGAAGCTGGTCGGGCGCGCGCACGCCGTTGCGCGCATATTTCTTGTGGCGGGATTCAGTGCCGCGGCATTCGCTGCACCGGCCAATGCGCAGAAGCAGGGCGGCACGCTCAACGTTGGCCAGGAACTCGACATTCCCGGCTTCGACCCGCTCAAGGTCGGCGTCTACGACACCTCAGCCAATACCGCGGCGGCCGCAATCTTCGACACGCTGACCACACTCGACGACAAGGGCGAGGTGAAGCCGAAGCTCGCGCTGTCGTGGGAGCATTCGGAAGACTTCAAGACCTGGACCATCAAGCTCCGTCCAGGCGTCAAATTCCATGACGGCACGCCGTTCAACGCGCAGGCTGTGAAGGAGAATTTCGACCGCCAGAAGGATCCCGCCAACAAATGCCGTTGCGCCTTCTACATCACGAACATCATCAGCGTGAACACGGTCGACGACCTGACGGTGGTCTATAATTTCAGCGACCCGGCCGTGAACTTCCCGGCGACGCAGACCATTCAAAGCTCCAACAACGTCATGCAGTCGCCGACCGCATGGAAGACCAAGGGCGACGACTACAACCGCAACCCGGTCGGCACCGGTCCCTACATCCTGAAGTCCTGGACCGCCGGCGACCGCATGGTGCTCGAGAAGAATCCGGACTACTGGAACAAGGGCAAGCCCTATCTCGACCGCATCGTCCTGAAGCCCTTGCCGGATGCACAGTCGCGGTTTGCCTCGCTGCAATCGGGCGAGGCCGACATCATCTGGGACGACGAAGCCGATGCCGACAACATCATCAGGGCGCGCAAGGACACGAGCCTGACCGTGCATACCTATGAAGGCTCGGGGGCTGCAGTCGCCGCCTTCAACACCAAGGTCCCGCCGTTCGACGACGTACGCGTGCGCCAGGCGCTGGTGATGGCGCTCGACCGCACGAAGATGTCGCAGGCGATTACCAATGGCCTGGCGCGACCGGCCAGCAATCCCTACGGCGACGGGTCTTGGGTGAAGTGCAAGGATGACGGCGCGCTGCCCTACGATGTCGAAAAGGCCAAGGCGTTGATCAAGGATTACGGCAAGCCGGTCGAATTCAAGATGCTGGTCACGGCGACGCCGCGCGGCCGCACCGGCGGCCAGGTGCTGCAGCAATTCTGGAAGCGTATCGGCGCCAACATGGAGATCGAGCAGGTCGATCAGGCAACCATTCCACCGCGCGCCTTCATGCGCCAGTTCCAGCTCACGCCGTGGCGCATCGTCGATCTCGCCGATCCCGATCCGCAGATGTACGCCAATTTCCACACCGGCAGCCCGGTGGCGCTCGCGAACTACTCCAATCCAGAGCTGGACCGGTTGCTGGAGCATGCGCGGACCACGGCCGACGTCGCCCAGCGCACCGAGGACTATTGCGCGATCAGCCGCCTGATCAACAAGGAAGCAATCTGGTTCTGGACTTTCCAGAACACCTACTACGCAATCTCGAGCGCGAAGGTGAAGGGCGTGCCGAAGATGTTCAACGGGGTGCTCGACGTCTCCGACGCCTGGAAGGAATAGCCTTTCATGCTGTTCTTCGTCGCGCGCAGGCTCCTGTACCTGGTACCGGTGCTGATCGCGGTCTCGGTCCTGACTTTCGTGATCGCCTCGTTGTTGCCCGGCGATCTGGCCTATGTGATCCTCGGCGACCAGGCGACGCCGGAGAACGTCGCGGCCCTGCGTCACGACATGGGGCTCGATCAGCCGATCTGGCTGCGCTACCTCGGCTGGCTGTGGCACATCCTGCAGGGTGATTTCGGACGATCCTTCCGCACCGGACAGACGGTGCTGCAGGCTGTCAGCGACCGCGTCCCGGTCTCGTTCGAGCTGATGATCCTGGCCGAGCTGATCGGGCTTGCGATCGGCGTGCCGCTCGCGATCGCCTGCGCGGCAAGGGCCGGCAGCGCGTTCGACCGCTTCATGACCGGCTCGGCCTTCGGCATGCTGTCGGTGCCGACCTTCCTGTCCGCGATCCTCTTGATCTATCTGTTTGCGGTAGAGCTGCGCCTGCTGCCGGCGACCGGCTATGTGCCGTTCACCGAGGACCCGGTCGCCAATCTGCGCTTCATGGTGCTGCCGGCGCTGACGCTCGGGCTTGCGGAATGGCCGGGCATCATGCGCGTGCTGCGCTCCGACATGATCGCGGCGCTGCAGGAGGATTATATCGCGCTCGCCAAGGCGAAGGGCCTCAAGCCATCGCGCATCCTGTTCGTGCACGCGTTGAAGCCGTCGTCGCTGACTCTCGTCACCATCACCGGCATCAATATCGGCCGCCTGATCGGTGGTGCCGTCATCGTCGAGTCGATCTTCGCCTTGCCGGGGATCGGCCGCCTCCTGGTCGGCGCGATCTATACCCGCGATCTGATCATCCTGCAGGGCGTGGTGCTGCTGGTTGCCGCGGGCTTCGTGATCATGAACTTCATCGTCGACATGCTCTACGCCCTTCTCGATCCGAGGATCCGCCATGGCCACGCTTGAGCTCAGCCTCGAGGAAGAGGCCGGTGCGACGCCCGCCCGGCGCCGCCGCGGGCTCGGCATGCTGTTCTGGATCGCGATCGGCTGGATGGCGCTGGTGTTCACGGTCGCGATCTTTGCCGACCTGCTGCCGCTGCCGAGCCCGACCGACATGGACATGCTGGAGCGGCGGGCGCCGATCTCCGCCGAGCATTGGCTCGGCACCGACGGTCTCGGCCGTGACGAGCTGTCGCGGCTGATCTATGGCGCGCGCATCTCGCTGATCGTCGGTCTCTGCGCACCGATGATCGGTGTCACGATCGGCGGCGCGCTCGGCATGCTCGCGGGCTATTTCCGCGGCCGTTTCGAATCCTTCGTGGTCGGCAGCATGGACGTGCTGCTGGCGTTCCCGCCGCTGATCCTGGCGCTTGCGGTCACCGCCTATCTCGGCCAGTCGATCTTCAATCTGACCTGCATCCTCGGCGTGCTCGGCATTCCAGCCTTCATGCGGGTGGCGCGGGCGGCGACCTTGTCGCTGGCGCGGCGCGAATTCGTCATCGCGGCGCAGGCGCTCGGCGCCACGCATGCGCGCATCCTGCTGCGCGAGCTGCTGCCCAATGTGATGCTGCCGCTGCTCGCCTTCTTCCTGCTCGGCGTCGCCGTCACCATCGTGGTCGAGGGGTCGCTGTCGTTCCTCGGCCTCGGCGTGCCGCCGCCGATCTCGAGCTGGGGCAGCATGATCGGGGAGGGCCGTGAGAGCCTCGAGGTGGCGCCGCGGCTCGCCTTCATTCCGGCGATCGCGATGTTCCTGACCGTGCTTTCGTTCAACCTGATCGGCGATACGATGCGCGCGCTGACCGATCCTAGGCAGGGGGCGCTATGAGCCGGACGCTGCTCTCGGTCGAGAATGCGGTGGTCGACCTGCCGACGCCGCGCGGCAATCTGCGGGCGGTCGATCATGTAGATCTCGCCGTCGGCGCCGGCAGGACGCTCGGCATCGTCGGCGAGTCCGGGTGCGGCAAGACCATGCTGTCGCGCGCGATCCTTCAGCTGCTGCCCAAGAAGGCGAAACTGTCCGGCCGCGTGATGTTCGACGGGCAGGATCTGACGAAACTGCCGGCGGAGAAATTGCGCAAGCTGCGCGGTCGCTCGCTCGCGGTCGTGTTCCAGGACCCGATGACCTCGCTCAATCCGGTGCTGACCATCGGCACCCAGCTGATCGAGACCATTGTGGAACATCTCGAGCTCGATCTCACCGAGGCCCGGCAGCGCAGCATCGAACTGTTGGCGGCGGTCGGCATTCCCGCGCCCGAGCAGCGCCTCGCGCAATATCCGCACCAGCTCTCCGGTGGCATGCGCCAGCGCGTCGCGATTGCGGTGGCACTGTCCTGCGAGCCACAGCTCCTGATCGCGGACGAGCCGACCACCGCGCTCGACGTCACGATCCAGGCGCAGATCCTCGATCTTCTGGCGCGCGAGCAGCAGCGCCGTCACATGGCGATGATCATCATCACGCATGACCTCGGCGTGGTCGCCGGCCGCACCGACGAGGTCGCGGTGATGTATGCCGGACGCGTCGTCGAACGCGCGCCGACGCCGGCATTGTTCAAGCAGATGCGGATGCCCTACACCGAGGCACTGCTCGCCGCGTTGCCGAAGCTCGACGTCGCGCCGCATACGCCGCTGCCGGCGATTTCGGGGCGGCCGCCCGATCCGACCCGGCCGCTCAAGGGCTGCTCGTTTTCGCCGCGCTGCCGCTATTCCGCGGAGCGCTGCGGCGCGGAGAAGCCGCAGCTCAGCCGGGCCGAAACCCCGGAGCATCTCTACGCCTGCTTCCATCCGATCACCGCGGGGATCCGCGCATGATGCTGCAGGCAGCACCCGATCCGCTGATGAAGGTGGAAAACCTCGTCGTCGAATATTCGGTGGGAGGCAAGACCATCCATGCCGTCTCCGATGTCAGTCTCGAGATCGCGCGCGGCGAGACGCTGGGGCTGGTCGGCGAATCCGGCTGCGGCAAGTCCACCCTTGGCCGCGCGGTGCTGCAATTGCGCCAGGCCGTCTCCGGCAAGGTGCTGTTCGATGGGCACGATCTCACCACGCTGAAGGGCGAGCCACTGCGCAAGATGCGCCGGCGCGTGCAGCTGATCTTCCAGGACCCGATTGCCTCGCTCAATCCGCGGCGGCGGATCGGCGACATCGTCGCCGAGCCGCTGGTGATCGCGGGCGTCAAGGATCCCGAGGAACGGCGGCGGCGGGTCAGCGACGTGCTGTCGGCGGTCGGCCTCGATCCGGCGTTGGTGAGCGGACGTCTGCCGCATGAATTCTCCGGCGGACAATGCCAGCGCATCTGCATCGCCCGCTCGCTGGTGCTCAATCCGGAATTCGTGATCTGCGACGAGCCGGTGTCCGCGCTCGATGTCTCGATCCGCGCCCAGATCCTCAATCTGCTGGAGGAGATGAAGGCGCGCTACGGCCTGACCCTGCTGTTCATCGCCCATGACCTTGCCGTGGTGAAGGCGGTCTCGGATCGCGTCGCGGTGATGTATCTCGGCCGGCTCTGCGAGGTCGGCCCATCGGAGCAGTTGTTTGCACGGCCGGCGCATCCCTATACCGCGCTGCTGATCGAGGCGATCCCGGTGCCGGATCCGGATGTCCGCCCGACCCAAAGCGTGCCGGTCGGCGAGCCGCCGTCGCCGATCGCGCCGCCCTCCGGCTGCCGCTTCCGCACCCGCTGCCCGCGGGCCGACGCGCGCTGCGCCAGCGAAGTGCCGGAACTGCGCGTGGTTGCGCCCGGCCAGTTCGCGGCTTGCCATCATCCCCTGATCTAAATATCCGGAGGCCGACACCGCGTTTGTCCCGGACGGGCAGGCGTGGCAAGGTCCGCCGCAAGAACAAGCTACGGGAGAACAGCGATGAAGAGTTTCCAGGTCGTCGATTTCAACGCCCCCTTGAAGGAGGTCGATCAGCCGACGCCGCAGCCGTCGGGCACGCAGGTGCTGATCAAGGTCAAGGCCGCCGGCGTCTGCCACAGCGATCTGCACATCTGGGAGGGCGGCTATGATCTCGGCCACGGCCGCAAGCCGCTGTCGCTGAAGGATCGCGGCGTCTCGCTGCCGCGCACGATGGGCCATGAGACGGTCGGCGAGATCGTGGCCTTCGGGCCCGACGTCAAGGACGCCGACAAGGGCGGCCTCAAGGTCGGCGATGTCGCGCTGGCCTATCCCTGGCTCGGCTGCGGCAAGTGCCCGACCTGCCTCGGCGGCGACGAGAACATGTGCGCAATCAAGCCGAATGCGCTCGGTGTCTATTGCGACGGCGGCTACGCCGACCACATGACGGTGCCGCATCCGAAGTATCTGCTCAACCTCAAGGGGCTCGATCCCGTCACGGCCGCGCCCTATGCCTGCTCCGGTGTCACGACCTACAGCGCGCTGAAGAAGGTCGAGAAGGATCTCGACACACCGATCGTGATCTTCGGCGCCGGCGGTCTCGGGCTGATGGCGCTCTCGCTGTTGAAGGCGATGGGCGGCAAGGGCGCGATCGTGGTCGATATCGACGCCAGGAAGTGCGAGGCGGCCGAAGCCGCAGGCGCGCTCGCGACCGTCGACGGCAAGGCGCCCGACGCGCTGGAACAGCTTGTCAAGAAGGCCGGCCAGCCGATCCGTGCCGCGATCGATCTGGTCGGCAACGCCCAGACCTCGCAACTCGGCTTCGACTGCCTGACCAAGGGCGGCAAGCTCGTGATCGTCGGCCTGTTCGGCGGCGGCGCGCCCTGGGCGCTGCCGCTGATCCCGATCAAGGCGGTCACCATCCAGGGCAGCTATGTCGGCAATCTGCGCGAGACCCAGGAGCTGCTCGACCTGGTGCGGACCAAGAAGATTCCGGCGATCCCGGTCACGCCGATGCCGCTGGCAAAGGCGAACGAGGCGCTGACCAACCTGCAGAAGGGCCAGCTGGTCGGCCGCGCGGTGCTGACGCCGTAGTCTCCCTTCCGTCATTCCGGGGCACGCGAAGCGTGAACCCGGAATCTCGAGATTCCGGGTTCGATGCTTCGCATCGCCCCGGAATGACTGTTGAGCTCCGGAGATTCTCATGTCCGCCAACAACGCACTTCACATCGCCGTCCTCGGTGGCGACGGCATCGGCCCCGAGGTGATGGCGCCGGCGCTCGACGTGCTGCGCAAGATCGAGGCGTCGGCCGGCCTCAAATTCCGCTTCACCGAGGCGCCGGCCGGCGCGGGCCATTACAAGGAAACCGGCAAGTCGATGCCGGAGAGCACGATCCGGCTGTGCGAGGAGGCCGACGCGATCCTGCTCGGCGCCTGCGGCCTGCCGTCGGTGCGCTACCCCGACAACACCGAGATCGCGCCGCAGATCGAATTGCGGATGATCTTCGATCTCTATGCCGGCGTGCGGCCCGCGCGATTGATCCCCGGCGTATCGAGCACGATCGTCGGCGCCGACCAGAAGGGCATCGACCTCGTCGTGATCCGGGAATCGACCGAGGGGCTGTTCGCCTCGATGGGCAAGGGCGTCGTCACCGACAGCGAGGCGCGCGAGACGATGGTGATCACGCGCCACACCTCCGAGCGGCTGTTCGAGTTCTCGTTCCGGCTCGCCGAACGCCGCAAGGCGCGCGGCAAGGTCAATGGCGGGCTGACCTGCGTCGACAAGGCGAACGTGTTCAAGGCGTTCGCATTCTTCCGGAACATCTTCGACGAGACTGCGAAGCGTCATCCCGACGTCAGGGCTGACCACCTCTACATCGATGCGACCGCGGCTGCGCTGGTGAAGCGTCCGTGGGACTTCGACGTCATGGTGACCGAGAACATGTTCGGCGACATCCTGTCCGATCTCGCCGCCGGTCTGATCGGCGGCATGGGCATGGCGCCGTCAGCCGACATCGGTGACCGCTACGCGGTGTTTCAGCCGTGTCATGGCACGGCGCCCGACATCATGGGGCAGGGCAAGGCCAATCCGACCGCGATGATCCTGTCGGCCGCGATGATGCTGGACTGGCTCGCCGACAAGCATGGACTCGAAAGCGCCGCCGAGGCCGGCGAGCGGATCGAGCGCGCGGTCGACAAGGTCTACGCCGACGGCATCAAGCCGTTCGAGTTCGGCGGCAGCAACGGCACGACCGATGTCGCGAAGGCGGTGCTGGCAGCGCTCTAGCGCGGAAGGGTGAGGGGGCCGAAGGCCCCCTCGCTGATGATTAGCGATGGTGTCCGCCGTGATGTCCGCCGCCGTGATGGCCACCATGATGTCCGCCGTGATGAGGGCGGTGCCCGTAATGATGCGGGCGATGGTGGAATTGCGGACGATGATGCCATCCGTGATGGCGCGGTCCGTAGTAGCCGTATGCGCCCGGTCGCCAATAGCAGCGGCCCCAGCGATCGCAGACTTGGCGCACCTTGTCGACATTGGACGTTTCGTCCGCGATGTGACCGGCTTGCGGAAGCCCGTTGGGCATCGCGGATGCCGCGCCGGACATCAACGCTGCGCTTCCAAGCGCGGCGAGTCCAATAACGGCAAGCTTGATATTCATCGAGATCTCCTTGGTTGAAGCCTGAGAACGTCCATGCGGGCCACTTCGTTGCTGCGACAAAAAAGACAGGCTCGTGCACTTGGTTCTGGCGGCGCCGGTTCAACTGAGGAAATGCGGGAGTTATGAGGTCGCCTGATGTGCGGGCGACAATTGGCCGCGCGACAGAATAGCGACGCATTGCGCGCGCATGCGCTGCGCGAGATGGGCAGTCGAAGCGCGAGCTGAAAAGAGCGACGCGCATGCGCGGCTACCTGCGCGAAGATCATGCTCACGTGGAGCGGTGAGATCATGGCGCGATGCTCGTCGCCGCTTCATAACCGTGCATCCGGCGGGTATTGAAGCTATCCGCCTGGATCACAAAATCTTGAAAGACAGAAGCGCCTCAAGAAAAAGCGCCGCCATCGGCGATGGCAGCGCTTCGACGTCTTCCTGGCCCGACCGGCGTGTGCGGCCGCGGCGGCCGACGACCGGCCGTTGCGGTGTGGTGGGATCGCGTTCGCGGTGACGCGACCCGATCTGCGCTCAGTCTTCGTTGGCGGCGATCGATTCCATCAGCGACACCAGCTGACGTTGCACCGTCTGATCCTTGATCTTGCTGTAGGCGCGCAGCAACCGGAGGCTGAACGCGCTGTCGAGGAACAGCAGGCTCTCGACTTCGCGGGCCTTATTGTCGCCGTCGTAGAAGAAGGTGACCGGCACATCCAGCGCGGTCGCGATCTGTTGAAGGCGGGCAGCGCCGACACGGTTGACGCCCTTCTCGTACTTTTGAACCTGCTGGAAGCTGACGCCAAGCTTGTCGCCGAGTTCGGCCTGCGAGATCTTTTGCTCGACACGGCGCAGGCGAATCCGCTTGCCCAACTCAATGTCCGGCTTGCCGGCACTGCGCTGCTTCATCTTCTTTGCTGCTGATCTGTTCATTCTTGTGACCCGTCCTTCAAATCGAGAATCCCTGGCCCGGCTGGGTCAGGGACACGTTCATGATGTACCGCGTTAAGCTCGAGTGGATCGCCAGTTCGTCTGAACTACGAAATCCAGGAAGATCGCGGGATGGTATCCAAACGCAAACGCGCAAGGAAACACCCTAGTACCGACTCGGTCGACTACCTGAAGTCGACCGCGCCAAGGTGTCTGTCGACACCCCGCCCTCTACATTTGGCAAAATATTGACCAAACCACAACTAGCGCGAGTTTGATCGACACAGATTTTGCGCACATGCATAATAGGCGTCAATGCACAGCGCCCGTAGTTCTACGGGCCACTATATTGTACGGGCGTCGTTGCACGGATGCAACCCCAGCTAGTGCAGCCTGAGGTCGAGAAGGGGCCGGCGGGTGCTTGACTGAATCATCCGATTTGCAAGAGTTTGACGTAAGTCCAAGTCAGGCTTTCGGAATGTTGCTGGACAATTGCCCAAAAGTTCTCAATCATCTGGAACAAATGTGTGCCTACGACAAGCCGGCGAACTCTGGCGGGAGGGGCCAATGAAGCGAAAGAGGGGAACGCCTCGACTCTACCTCGCGGCTTCGGGAGTTGAAGATATGCCGGTCGCAAACACGGAAGAACGGTTGCTGGCGCTGCTTGCAACGCTGGAGGAATGTCAGGCGTTCCTGACCGACCGGGCGAACACGGAGACGGCACGGCTGTTGTCCCTCGCCATCCTCGAGCTTCGGATGGAGCTCCACAAGGTGACGGATTCCGAGCTGAAAGCCCTCTGTGACATGATCGCTTCGGATGAGCCCGTGCTGGAACAATCGACGGCCCGGCAACTGCCACCGTATTTGAGGCTGATCAAGTAAGTCAGCGCCCCGCGCCACGCGCGGGACGCCGCTCGGCTTGGGACGCGCGGCTCAGCCCGCAGTCACGTCAACCGCCTCGGCGCCTTCGAGCACGCGACGGGCCTTGTCGCGGTCGAGGTCACCTTCCCATGCCGCGACCACGACGGTGGCCACGCAGTTGCCGATCAAATTGCCGACTGCGCGCGCCATGCCGATGAACCAGTCGACCGAGAGCACCAGCACGAGGCCAATCGCCGGGATGCTCGGCACGGCGTTGAGCGTCGCCGCCAGGATGACGATCGCCGAGCCGGGCACGCCATGCGCACCCTTCGAGGTGATCAGCGACACGCCGAGCACCAGCATCAGGTCGCCGAACGACAGCGGCGTGTTGGTCGCCTGCGCGATGAACACGACCGCGAGCGTCAGGTAGATCGAGAAGGCATCGAGGTTGAAGGAATAGCCGGTCGGGATCACGAGGCCGACCACCGAATCCTTGACGCCGAAACGCTCCAGCTTGCGCATCACCTGCGGCAGCACCGCGTCGGACGATGCCGTGGCGACCACGATCATCAGCTCCTCGCGCAGGTAGCCGAGGAACTTGAGAATGTTGATGCCGGCGAGCGCCATCACGGCGCCGAGCACGCCGAGCACGAAGATCGCGACCGACACGTAGAACAGCGCGACCAGCGACAGCAGCTGCTTCAGCGAACCGACGCCGTATTTGCCGACCGTATAGGCGACGGCGCCGAGCACGCCGATCGGAGCGAAGCGCACGATCAGGCCCATGGCGCGGAACAGCACGGTCGAGACCGCGTCGATGAAGGAGGAGATCTTCTCGCCCTTCTCGCCGCCGACCAGTGCCAGGCTGACACCGAAGATGATGGCGAAGAACAAGACCTGCAGCACGTCGTTGCGCGACAGCGCGTCGAACGAGGTGGTCGGGATGATGTTGAGCAAGAAGCTGCCGATGCCTTCGCCCTTCAGCTTCTGCGCGTTGCTGGCATAGTTGCCGAGCGCCTTGGCATCCAACGTCGCGGTGTCGATGTTCATGCCGTGGCCGGGGCCGAACAGATAGGCGAGCAGCAGGCCGACCACGAGCGCAACCGTCGTCATCGCCTCGAAATAGACCAGCGCCTTGACGCCGACCCGGCCGACCTTCTTGAGGTCGCCGGCACCCGCAATGCCGTGCACGACGACGCAGAACACGATCGGCGCCACGATCATCGAGATCAGCTTCAGGAAGGCATCGCTGAATATCTTCAACCCGATCGCGAAATCGGGCGCGGCCATGCCGATGACGATGCCGAGCAGCAGCGCGACAAGCACCTGCACGAACAGTGATGTGTAAAGCGGCTTGCGCGCAACTGTCGCTTCCGCTGCGATGGTCGACATGACTTCCCCCTGGTTCTGGCCGGCCGAACCCGCCCATCGTAGCAACTTGCGTGCCAAGATGTCGCAGGATCGGCCACTCCTGCCCAGTCAGCCGTCGATTTCGAGGGTGCTGGTCACGGTGTAGACGACGCCGTGGGGCAGGAAATCCACGATGGCCTCGCCGCCGAGCTGGTCGCGGGCACTGCGCTCGATCAGGCGGGAGCCGAAGCCACGCTGGACCGGTGCGGTGACCGGTGGGCCGCCGGCCTCGGTCCAGATCATACGGAGCTTCGGTCCGGGGCTCTCGTTGAGGATTTCCCAGTCCAGCGTCACCGTGCCGGTGTCGTTGGACAGTGCGCCATATTTGGCGGCGTTGGTCGCCATCTCGTGCAGGATCATCGACAGCACCAAAGCAAGCCGGGGCGACAGCGGCACGCGGGGGCCGAACATCCTGACCCGCGCGGACGTGTTCAAGAGGTAGGGCCGCAGCACGCGGCTGACGACGTCCTGGAAGTCGGAGCCCTGCCATTTGTCGGTCGAGAGCAGATTGTGCGCCTCGGCCAGCGCGCCGAGCCGCCCCTCGAACTTGTCGCGCTCGGTGCGGCTTGCACTGCGGAAGGTCTGCGTGGCGATCGATTGCAGGATCGCCAGTGTGTTCTTGACGCGGTGGTTGAGCTCTTCGATCAGCAGGTCGTGCAGCATCTCGCCGCGCGCGATCGTGGTTGCCATCCGCACCGCAAAGCCGAGCCCGACCAGCAGCAGGACGCCGCCGATCACGCTGGTGATCGCCAGCGAGCGCCACAGCGGCGCCACCAGCGAGTTCTCCGCGATCCCCGCGGCGACGGTCCAGCCGGTGACGCGCGACCGGGTGAAACCGGTGATCAGCGCCACGCCCTCCAGCGAGACGGTCGGCAGCGTCGCCTCGCCGCGGCGGAACATCTCGGCAAACAACGATGGCGACGCGCGCTGGCCGATGGTCGCCTGCGGATTTGGCACCCGCGCCAGGTTGACGCCGTCGCTGTCGAAGATCGAGATGGTCCAGTCCTGGTTGAGGCGCTGCTTCTCGATGATGGCCTGGAACACCTCGATCGGCGGGCTGAAGGAGATGTCGTAGAGCACCTCGTCGTCGCGTATCACCGGTACCTCGACGGTGATGATCAGCCGCTGCTTCACCGCGCCGAAGAACAGGTTGGAGTATTGCGGCTGCCGCGTCGCGAACACCTTCTCGAGGATCTCGAGATTGTTGCGCGGCGGCAGGCTCGCGGTGTCCGGCGTCAGCGAGGAGAACACCTGGCGTCCGGCGCGGTCCGCCACCAGCACCACGCCGTCCTTGCCGTACTGGTCGATGAAGCCGACCGCGACGCGGCGGAAATTGTCGAAGTCGCTGTTGCGCAGCGAGTTGGTCAGGGCCAGCACTTGCAGCCCGCCGGTCATGCGCTGCATTTCCGCATCGAGCAGCAGGCGGATGCTGCGCGCCGTCTCCAGCACGCGCTGCGTGGCCGCCTGGCGATCCCGCTGATAATTGTGGAAGACGATCCCGACCGCGAAAATGATCAGCGGCAACATCGTTCCCGCGACCAGAAGCGCGAGACGGACTGGCAATGTCAGTTTCGGCACGAAGTCCCCGGGGCGGTGCCCATTCGCTGCGAGCTTAGGGGAGGCGGGAAAAATTCGCCAAAGGAAACAGTTTTATATCAGAAAGGTTCCGCGGCGCTTTGAGCATGATCCCTCGCGGCAAACGCGGAACGCGCTCGCGCGGAGATCATGCTCAAACGAGGTGTGCGCCGCGGAATGACGTCATGTCAGAGATTGCTCTCGGTGATCGCGGCGTAGACCATGGTGCGCAGCTCGCGCCGCAGCGGATAGGCGCTCGACGGCAGCACCTGGGTCATGAAAATCGTGATCAGCTCCTCGGCCGGGTCGATGAAGAACGACGTCGTCGCGGCGCCGCCCCAGTTGAATTCGCCCGGGCTGCCGGCGATCAGCGTCTGCGCCGGGTGCATGGTGACGGCGAAGCCGAGGCCGAAGCCGATGCCGTTATAGGCGGCTTCGGCGAACATCGAGCGCGACATCGCCGGCAGGTCGACGCCGCCGGGCAGATGGTTCGAGGTCATCAGCTTCAGCGTCTTCGGGCCGAGCAGCCTGACGCCGCCGAGCTCGCCGCCATTGAGCAGCGCCCGGCAGAAGGTCAGGTAGTCGGCCGCGGTCGAGCACAGTCCGCCGCCGCCCGAGATCAGCGAAGGCGGCGCCAGGAACGAGCTGGTGGTCGGATCGTCCTGCAGCGTCAGCGTGCCCTTGCGCTCGGCGGCGAGCGGGTTGAAGCCGCCCTGCGGATCGGCGGAATAGCAGGCGGCAAACCGATGCGCCTTGTCGGCCGGCACGAAGAAATCCGTGTCGTTCATGCCGAGCGGCTTGAAAATGCGCTCCTTCAGGAATTGCTCGAACGGCACACCTGAGATCTTGCCGACGAGATAGCCGAGCACGTCGGTCGAGACCGAGTAGTTCCAGGCTTCGCCCGGCGAAAATTCCAGCGGGATCTTCGCCAGATCCTCGATCATGCCGTCGAGCGTGCCGGCCTTGATGACCTCGCCGATCTTCTTCTCGCGATAGGCCGCGTCGACATTGGAGCGCTGCTGGAAGCCGTAAGTGAGGCCCGAGGTGTGGCGCAAGAGGTCGACGATCTGCATCGGCCGCGTCGGTGGGCGGGTCAGGAAGGCGGGCGCGGTGCCGGCGACGAACACGCCGAGGTTCTTCCATTCCGGAATATATTTCGCGACCGGCTCGTCGAGCGCGACCTTGCCTTCCTCGACCAGCATCATGAAGGCGACCGACGTGATCGGCTTGGTCATCGAATAGATGCGGAAGATGGTGTCGTCCTTGACCGGCACCTTGCGCTCCAGATCGGCAAAGCCCTGGACCGTGGAATGCACGATCTTGCCGCGGCGATAGATCAGGACCTGCGTGCCGGGAAAACGGCCGGCATCGATGTAGCGGCTCTTCAGATGCGCTTCGAGACGGTTGAGGGCAATGGTCGACATTCCCGCGGATTCGGGCGAGGCAGGCGTGGGGGCTAGCATCAGGCGTTTCTCCGGCTTGCAAGGCAGCCTTGATAGCCGAAAAGTGTCTGCTGCACCAATCCGCTGCCGCTTACCGGCATTGAGCTGGTGGTGTACGGTCGCCCCTGCAATCGCGCCCCCGAAGGGGCCCAAAGTATCTGCCAAGGTATCCGTCAAGGGAAACGCCGAGATGACCCAGTTCAACGAAACCGAGCTCACCGCCGCCGTCATCCGCAGCTTCGACCAGACACCCGATCCGCGGGCCAAGTTCCTGCTGCAGGAATTGGTGAAGTCGCTGCACGATTATGTGCGCAGGACCGATCTCACCTTCGAGGAATGGGACCACGCGATCGGCTTCCTGACCCGCACCGGGCAGAAGTGCACGGACATCCGCCAGGAGTTCATCCTGCTGTCCGACGTGCTCGGCGTGTCGATGCTGGTCGATGCGGTCAACCATCGCGATCGCGACGGCGCGACCGAGACTACCGTGCTCGGCCCGTTCTATGTCGGCGAGCACAAGGTGACGCCGCACGGCACCGACATCTCGGCGAGCCTGCCGGGCGAGCGCATGTTCGTGCAGAGCCGCGTCACCGACCTCGACGGCAAGCCGCTGGCCAATGTGCCGGTCGATATCTGGCACGCGGACGATGACGGATTCTATGACTCGCAGAAGCCGAGCTATGCCACCGAAGGTCCGTCGTCGCGGGCGCGCTTCATCACCGATGCCGACGGCCGCTTCTTCTTCCGCACCATCGTGCCGTGCAGCTATCCGATCCCGACCGACGGCCCGGTCGGGCAGATGATCACGCAGACCAACCGTCATCCGATGCGGCCCGCGCATGTGCACTTCCTGGTCAACGCCAAGGGCTACGAGCCGCTGATCACGCATGTCTTCGTCGAGGGCGACAAGTACATCGATTCCGATGTCGTGTTCGGCGTGAAGGATGAATTGATCGCGAAGGTCGAGCGCCGCACCGATCCTGTCATGCCCGATGGCCAGCGCTCCGATGGGCCGTGGAGCCTGATGACCTACGAATTCCATGTGAAGCCCGGCGGCGGAATGGCGCCCGCGCCGCTCGGCACCAAGGTCACCGAAGACGCCTGATCGGTTTCTGAACGCTTCTGCCCAATCCTTGTGCGCCGCACAAAGATTGGGCGAATCGCAAGTTTTGACAGCGCGCGGAAAATTCGCGCGCGCTGCGACATGTTGCGCAAGGCTTTGCATCAAAATCGATTTTTGCACTGCGGTAGATTGGCACAAGGCTTGAATAATCATTAGCCGACGCCATTGAAGCCGTCCCTCGAGGCTACCCCATCGGATTTCTGACGCCGCCAGACCGGGGCCTTCCCGGTGCACGCCTTTTTGCGCCCTGCGCGCGTCGCCATCCGAAGGGCGGCGCTCGACGCACTGACGCAACACCGCACCGCAACGACGCAAAGGACGACCGATGACCAAGCCCACCGACAAGCCGCCAAGCCGCGGCCTCAGCCGCCGTCAGCTACTCAAGGCAAGCAGCGGCGCCGCCGCGCTGCTCGCCGCGGCCAAGCTCAACTTTCCCGCAGGTGCATTCGCGCAGGGCGCCGGTCCGGAAGTGAAGGCTGCCAAGCTCGGCTTCATTGCGCTGACCGATGCCTCGCCGCTGTTCGTCGCCAAGGAGAAGGGCATCTTCGCCAAATACGGCATGCCCGATGTCGAGGTGCAGAAACAGGCCTCGTGGGGCACCACGCGCGACAACCTCGTGCTCGGCTCCGAGGGCAACGGCATCGACGGCGCGCATATCCTGACCCCGATGCCGTATCTGATCTCGGCCGGCAAGGTAACGCAGAACAATCAGCCGACGCCGATGTACATCATGGCGCGGCTCAATTTGAACGGCCAGTGCATCTCGGTCGCCAAGGAATATGCCGATCTCAAGGTCGGCATCGACACCGCGCCGTTCAAGGCGGCGCTGGAGAAGAAGAAGGCCTCCGGCAAGGCGGTGAAGGCCGCGATGACTTTCCCGGGCGGCACGCATGATCTGTGGATCCGCTACTGGCTCGCCGCCGGCGGCATCGATCCCGACAAGGACATCGAGACCATCGTGGTGCCGCCGCCGCAGATGGTGGCCAACATGAAGGTCGGCACGATGGACTGCTTCTGCGTCTGCGAGCCGTGGAATCTGCAACTGATACATCAGGAGATCGGCTATACCGCGATCACGACCGGCGAGCTCTGGGACAAGCATCCGGAGAAATCGTTCGGCCTGCGCGCCGCCTGGGTCGACAAGAATCCGAAGGCCGCGAAGGCGCTGCTGATGGCTGTCATGGAAGCCCAGCAGTGGTGCGAGAAGGCGGAGAACCGCGCGGAGACCGCGGCGATCTGCGCCAAGCGGCAGTGGATCAACTGCCCGGTCGAGGACATCACCGACCGCATGAAGGGCAAGTTCGACTACGGCACCGGCCGCGTGGTCGAGAATTCGCCGCAGCAGATGCGGTTCTGGAGCGACAACGCCTCCTATCCCTATCAGAGCCACGACCTCTGGTTCCTCACGGAAGACATCCGCTGGGGCAAGTACGAGGCGGGTTTCGACACCAAGGCGCTGATTGCCAAGGTCAACCGCGAGGATCTCTGGAAGGAGGCCGCCAAGGAGCTTGGCGTGTCGGACATTCCGGCCTCGACCTCGCGCGGCAAGGAGACCTTCTTCGACGGCAAGGTGTTCGATCCCACCGATCCCGCCGCCTATCTGAAGTCGTTGTCCATCAAGCGTGTTGACGTCTGATTTGAGCGAGCCGCGCGAGCAGTGCGGCTCTCCTTTTTTTGACCACGGAGATTTTCGTTCAATGTCGATGCCTGCCATGAAGACCGAAGTGTCGGCGGCGGCGATCCCGCCGGCCGCTGCCGCGGCGCCGGTCGTGACCATGACGCCGAAGCGCGCGCCGCGCGCCGAGGCCTACGCCAGGATGGCGAAGGAGACCGCGGCGCGCGTGGTGCCGCCGCTGATCGTGGTCGCGCTGCTGCTGGTGGTGTGGGAGCTGATCTGCCGGCGCGCCGGCTCCAGCCTGCCGCCGCCGTCAAAAGTGTTCAAGGACACCAAGGAGCTGATCCTCGATCCGTTTTTCGATAATGGCGGCATCGACAAGGGCCTGTTCTGGCATCTCTCCGCCAGCCTGCAGCGCGTCGCCTACGGCTATTCGCTCGCGGCGATCGCGGGCATCGCGCTCGGCACGCTGGTCGGACAGTCGGTCTGGGCGATGCGCGGGCTCGATCCGCTGTTCCAGGTGCTGCGTACCATCCCGCCGCTCGCCTGGCTGCCGCTGTCGCTGGCCGCATTCCGCGATGGCCAGCCCTCGGCGATCTTCGTGATCTTCATCACCTCGGTGTGGCCGATCATCATCAACACCGCGGTCGGCATCCGCAACATCCCGCAGGACTACCGCAACGTCGCGGCCGTCGTGCAGCTCAACCCGCTGGAGTTCTTCACCAAGATCATGATCCCGGCGGCCGCGCCCTACATGTTCACCGGCCTGCGCATCGGCATCGGCCTGTCCTGGCTCGCGATCGTCGCTGCGGAAATGCTGATCGGCGGCGTCGGTATCGGCTTCTTCATCTGGGATGCGTGGAATTCCTCGCATATCAGCGAAATCATCCTGGCACTGTTCTATGTCGGCATCATCGGCTTCGTGCTCGACCGGCTCATTGCGGGCCTCGGCAAAGTGGTGACCCGCGGCACGGCTGCGAACTGAGGAGGAAGTCATGCAGGCCTATCTGAAGCTCGATCACATCGACAAGACCTTCGCCCGCGGCAACGCCACCACGGAGGTGCTGAAGGATATCAACCTGACGATCGAGAAGGGTGAATACGTCTCGATCATCGGTCACTCCGGTTGCGGCAAGTCGACACTGCTCAACATCGTCGCCGGCCTCACCGGCGCCACCAATGGCGGCGTGCTGCTGGAGAACCGCGAGGTCAATTCGCCGGGACCGGATCGGGCCGTGGTGTTCCAGAACCACAGCCTGCTGCCGTGGCTCACCGTCTACGAGAACGTCAAACTCGGCGTCGACAAGGTGTTTGCTAGGACCAAGAGCAAGGCCGAGCGCGACGCCTGGGTGATGCACAATCTCAGCCTCGTGCAAATGGCGCATGCCAAGGACAAGCGGCCGAGCGAGATCTCGGGCGGCATGAAGCAGCGCGTCGGCATCGCGCGTGCGCTCGCGATGGAGCCGAAGGTGCTGCTGCTGGACGAGCCGTTCGGCGCGCTCGACGCGCTGACCCGCGCGCATCTGCAGGATTCGGTGATGGCGCTGCACCAGAAGCTCGGCAACACCATCCTGATGATCACCCACGACGTCGACGAGGCGGTGCTGCTGTCGGACCGCATCGTGATGATGACCAACGGCCCGAGCGCGCGGATCGGCGAGGTGCTCGAGGTGCCGCTGGCGCGGCCGCGCAAGCGGCTCGAGCTCGCGACCAACCAGGGCTACCTGAAGTGCCGGCAGCGCGTGCTCGAATTCCTCTATGAGCGCCACAGCTTCGTCGAGGCGGCGTGATGATCACGTCGACGGCAAGCGTTTCCGCTTTGAACCGGAACGCCGGCTTCGGTTACCAATGCTCGCGTTTTGAAGAATCGTTTCAGAACTCATTTCATGACCGAGGAGAATTGAGATGAATCCGGCCCAAATCAAGCTGGTTCAGGACAGCTTTGGCAAGGTCGCGCCGATCTCGGAGCAGGCCGCGGTCATTTTCTACGACCGCTTGTTCGAAGTCGCGCCCGCCGTGAAGGCGATGTTTCCGGTCGACATGAAGGAGCAGCGCAAGAAATTGATGACGACGCTCGCCGTCGTCGTGAATGGGTTGAGCAATCTCGACACGATCCTGCCGGCCGCGAGTGCGCTGGCCAAGCGGCATGTCGGCTATGGCGCCAAGCCCGAGCATTATCCGGTGGTCGGCGGCGCGTTGTTGTGGACGCTGGAGAAGGGGCTCGGCGAAGCCTGGACGCCTGACGTCGCCGCCGCGTGGACCGCGGCGTACGGCACGCTGTCCGGCTACATGATCTCGGAAGCCTATGGCCCGGCGCAGCCGGCCGAATAGCAGGCGGCGACAGACTGAAGCCTTCCACGTCGCTGCAAGAGCCCTTCCGTCGGGCCATCGCTCAGGCGGATAGGTGGATTGCTTCGCTGCGCTCGCAATGACATACGCAAGCATCTATGGTTCGCCCCGTTCCGCCAACGGGTGAACCAACAATGATGTTCCTGGAAACGCCGCCGAAACTGATTCCGACCGAAATCTTCTCCGCCGTGCCGGCCGAATTCCGCCGCAGGATGGCGAGCGAATGGGCTGACGCCAACCGCCCGGGCGCGGTGACCGACTGCTTCATCGAGGGACCGTCGTTCGATGCCGACGGCAATCTCTACATCGTCGACATTCCGTTTGGCCGCATCTTCAGGATCGCGCCGGACAAGTCATGGTCGCAGATTGCCGAGTATGACGGCTGGCCGAACGGGCTGAAGATCGATGCGATGGGCCGCATCCTGATCGCCGACTATCGGCACGGGTTGATGGAACTCGACGCCAGGTCGGGCGAGGTCACGCCCCTGCTGCGCTCGCGCAATTCGGAATCGTTCCGCGGCTGCAACGACCTGCACGTCGCATCGAACGGTGACGTCTATTTCACCGATCAGGGCCAGACCGGGCTGCACGATCCGACCGGCCGCGTCTATCGATTGCGGGTGAACGGAGCGCTCGACTGCCTGATCGACACCGGCATCAGCCCGAACGGCCTGGTGCTCGATCCGCACGAGGCGGTGCTGTTCGTCGCGATGACGCGCGACAATGCGGTCTGGCGCGCGCCGTTCATGAAGGACGGCAGCGTCTCCAAGGTCGGCCGCTTCTGCTCGCTATTCGGCCCGAGCGGACCCGACGGCATGACGATGGACGCCGCCGGTCGGCTGTTCGTGGCGCACGCCTCGCTCGGTCATGTCTTCGTGTTTGCGCCGAACGGCGAGTGCATCGCGCGGATCAAGTCCTGCGCCGGGCCGAGCTGCACCAACGTCGCGATCGGCGGCGCCAACCGCGACCGTCTTTACATCACGGAATCGGTGACGGGCTCGGTGCTGGTCGCCGACATCGGCGGCCTCGGCTAGATATCTTCCTGTCTGTCGATCCTCGTCATCGCACCTGGCGCGAGCCCCGAAGGATCGACGGCCATCAGGTCGGCCGCCGCCGGGGTGGGGCCGATCAGCGGTCGGAATGCAGCTTCTCGAGAAACTCCTTCACGCCGCTGACGGCGCCGGTGTTGGAGGCGACATAGCCGGGAAGGGCGCCCACCGCCTTGTGGAACTCGCTGCTCTTCATGATGTCGAGCACGCGCTGCATCGGCTCGGTCTCGAGGAAGGCGCGCTTGCAGACGAAGAAATAATCTTCCGTGAGCAGGCGGATGAAATCGAGCCCGAACTGCCGCGCGGCAGCCTCGACGCCGAAGCTCGCATCCGCCATTCCGCTGGCGACATAGGCGGCGACCGCCGCATGAGTGAATTCCATGTGCTGGGCGCCGTTGATCCGCCCTTCCGGGATCTTGTGCAGCGCCAGCAACTGATCGAACAGCAGCCGCGTGCCGGAATCGTGGTCGCGGTTGACGAAACGGGCCTTGCGCTCGACCAGATCCTTCAGCGTCGTGATCTTCAGCGGGTTGCCGCGCTTGACCATCAGGCCCATCTCGCGGGTCACGAAATTGATGACGCGGTCCTCGCGCGGGTCGAGCCATTCGCGGCAGGCCTTGATGCCCTGCGCCCGCAATTCGCCGCGCGGCAGGTGCACGCCGGAGAGATCGCAGGCGCCCTGCGCCAGCGAGACCAGCGAGTTCTGGTTGCTGACATAGCGCAGATCGACGCCGACGCCGCCCGCGCGGTCGAGGAACTCGCGCAGTTTGGACACCGCAAAGCCGTGGCTGGCATGGACCCGGATCACCGACGGTCGCTGCTCGAGAAATGGCTTGATCTCGGTGACCAGTTCCTGCGCGAGGTTCTCGAGCTGCAGCCCGAGCCGCGCCTGCATGCGCTCGCCGGCCCACACCAGCTTCTCGCCGAATGGCGTCAGCTTCGAGCCCTTGCCGCGGTGGGTCTCCACCAGCGGCACGCCGAAGAACTCGGTCCATTGCTCGATCAGGTTCCAGACATGGCGATAGGACAGCTGCGCATCGCTGGCGGCACTGGTGATCTTTCCGGTCTTCCGGATCTCGTTGAGGATGCCGAGCATCACGACCGCGGTCTGCGGGCTATCCTCTTTCCGAAAGCGCCAGACGGTCTCGATCTCGATCTGCAGCATCGTGGTCACCACTTATGAAGTTGACTTCATATCCTGGCATGCCAATAGGCACAAGATATCATATTTACTGCTGATCAAAGCCTCCTAGGTTGAGTGATAACACCAGGAGGAAATATGATGTCCGTTGCATATGACTATGAGCGTGACGCCCGCCGCGCCCCGACCATCAGGGACGAACTGCTGCTGATCGACGGCGCCCGCGTCCGTTCGTTGTCCGGAAATACCTTCAAGTCGCTCAATCCCGCCACCGAGCAGGTGATCGCGACGATTGCCGAAGGCAATGAGGCTGATGTCGATCGTGCCGTGGCGGCTGCCCGCCGCGCCTTCGAGGGGCCGTGGCGCACCATGCGCGCGGCCGAACGTGGCCACATTCTGCTCCGATGGGCCGAGCTGCTGAAGCAGCACGCCGATGAAATCGCAGCGCTGGAGAGCCTTGATGCCGGCAAGCCGATCTCGGCGGTGCTGCGCCAGGATTTTCCGGCCGCCATCGACACGCTGACCTATTACGCCGGCTGGGCCGACAAGATCAGCGGCGATGTGGTCTCGGCGCGCGACGACGCGTTGACCTATACGGTGCGCGAGCCGGTCGGCGTGGTCGCCGCGATCGTGCCGTGGAATTTCCCGCTGATGATCGGCATGTGGAAGCTCGCGCCGGCGCTCGCCTGCGGCTGCACGGTGGTGATGAAGCCGGCCGAGCTGACCTCGTTGTCGGCGCTGCGCATCGGCGAGCTCGCGCTCGAGGCCGGTTTGCCGAAGGGCGTGCTCAACATCGCGACCGGGCCCGGTCGCGTCGTCGGCGACGCGCTGGTCAATCATCCCGATGTCGACAAGGTGACGTTCACCGGCTCGCCCGGCGTCGGCCGCGGCATCATGAAGGGCGCCGCCGGCAACTTCAAACGGGTCTCGCTCGAGCTCGGCGGCAAGTCCGCCAATGTGATCTTCGACGATGCCAATCTCGAAGCCGCTGCCAAGGCCGCGGCTGCCGGCATCTTCTTCAACGCCGGGCAGGTCTGCTCGGCCGGCTCGCGCGTGCTGGTGCAGGAGAACGCCTATGACGAGGTGGTCGAGCGTCTGGTCGCCCGTGCGGAAGCGTTGCGGATCGGCGATCCCGCCGATCGCGCCACCGCGCTCGGGCCGGTCATCTCCGAGAAGCAGATGCGCTCGATCCTCGATTATGTCGAGATCGGCAAACATGAAGGCGCGCTGCTGGCCACCGGCGGCGCGCGGGTCGGTGACCGCGGCTATTTCATCAGCCCTGCGGTGTTCGCCAATGTCGCGCACGAGATGCGCATCTCGCAGGAGGAGATTTTTGGCCCCGTCGTCAGCGTGATCAAGTTCAAGGACGAGGCCGATGCGCTGCGCATCGCCAACGGCACCGCCTACAGCCTCGCCGCCGGCGTCTGGAGCGCCGATATGGGCCGCGTGCAGCGCTTCGCCAAAAAGGCCCGCGCCGGCACGGTGTGGATCAACACCTATGGCTACACCGATGTGCGGCTGCCGTGGGGCGGCGAGCGCGATTCCGGCCTCGGCCGCGAGCACGGCACCGCCGCGCTCGATAACTTTACCGAGCCGAAGGCGGTGTGGATGAACCTCAACGTTTGACGCGCGTCGAGAGACGCGAGAGCGCGCGTCACAAAACAGCTGTCGTCCCGGCGAAGGCCGGGACCCATAACCACGAATATCTGTTGTTGCACACGGGTGGAATGACGAGTCGCGCCAACAACGACTGCTGCGGAGTATGGGTCCCGGCCTTCGCCGGGACGACGATGTGGAGATATCGCCGGGATGACGATGTGGAGACATGGTCGTCGGTATGCTTTATCGTCCTGCGCGGAGCCACAAGGGAACTACGCAGAACGAGGCGATCGTGCAGACGAAAAAATTCGGCGACAACGGCCCGCAGGTCTCGGTGATCGGGCAGGGCACCTGGTATCTCGATCGCGGTGACCGCAAGGCGGCCGTCGCTGCGCTGAAGCGCGGCATCGATGCCGGCATGACGCATATCGACACCGCCGAGATGTATGGCGACGCCGAGCTCGTGATCGCGGATGCGATGTCCGGCCGGCGCGACGAACTGTTCCTGGTCTCGAAGGTCCTGCCGAGCAACGCCTCGCGGCGCGGCACTATCACCGCCTGCGAGCGCTCGCTGAAGCGGCTGAAGACCGATCGCCTCGATTGCTATCTGTTGCACTGGCGCGGAACCACTCCGCTTGCCGAGACGGTCGCGGCGTTCGACGAATTGATCGCGGCGGGCAAGATCCGCGCCTGGGGCGTCAGCAATTTCGACGCCGAGGATCTCGACGAACTGCTCGATGTCGCGGGTGAGGGCACGATTGCCTGCAACCAGGTGCTCTACCATCTGCAGGAGCGCGCCATCGAGCACGCCGTGATTCCGTGGTGCGAGCAGCACGGCGTTGCCGTCGTCGCCTACTCGCCGTTCGGTCACAATGATTTTCCTTCGCTATCGACCAAGGCCGGCGCGGTGCTGCAATCGATCGCGCAGGCGCACAAGGCAACGCCGCGCCAGGTCGCGCTGAGCTTCCTCACGCGGCTGCCGTCGGTGCTCGCGATTCCGAAGGCGTCGAACGCGGAACACGCGGCGGAGAATGCGGCGGCAGGAACTCTGAAGCTCAGCGGCGATGAACTCGCCGCGCTCGATGCCGCGTTCCCGCGCGGGCCGAAACCGCGCTCGCTGCCGATGCTCTGAGCGCGTTCCGCTCCACACAGTTCTTAACAAACTGTTGCAGTTGCGGCGGCACACAGCCTGCGGCGGGCGGTCGTGCGCGCTGGCGCATATCGGAGTCCCGTTTTCGGGCATTGTTCTCACGGCGGAATTGGCGTTTTGTACGTGCAGCAGATTCCCTTTATTTTGCCTTCGAGATTGCCGTGACACCGCCCCCCGCAGCCGTGGCCGCCAGGCTGGACACCGTTCCCCTTTCATTGCCCGCAAAGACCGCGCCCGCAGCGACAAGCAAGGCGCCCGCCCGCACCGACCGGCCGTTCAAGGGCATCGCGCTGATCCTGCTGTCGACCGTGTTCCTGGGTACCTCCGACGTCACGGCAAAATATCTCTCCTCCACGCTGCCCTCGATCGAGATCGCCTGGATCCGCTTCCTGGTGTTCGCGATGATCATGACGCCGGCGATGCTGCCGGGCTCGCCGCTGTTCGCTCTGCGCAGCAGCCGTCCGGGGCTGCACGTGCTGCGCGGCGCCGCGCTGCTCGGTTCCTCGCTGATCTTCATCACGGGGCTCGGCTTCCTGCCGATCGCCGAAGCCTCCGCCACCAGCTTCGTCTCGCCGCTGTTCGTCACCGCGCTGTCGATCGCTTTCCTCGGTGAGAGGGTCGGTATGCGACGCTGGATCGCGACCGCGGTCGGCCTCGCCGGCGTGTTCATCATCCTGCGGCCGGGCACCAGTGCCTTCCATCCCGCCGCGATCTTTCCGATCGTCTCGGCGCTGGCGTGGGCGGCTACGTTGATCCTGACGCGCATGATGAGCGGCAGCGAGCGCCCGATCACCGTGATGACCTATTCGTCGATCGTCGGCGTCGCCATCGTCAGCGCGCTGGTGCCGTTCGTCTGGGTCACGCCGAGCTGGCACGACATCATGTTCGGCATCCTGATCGGTGTTGCGTCCACCGTCGGACAGTGGATCGTGGTGCTGGCGTTCCGCTATGGCGATGCCTCGGTGCTCGCGCCGTTCTCCTACACGCAGCTGCTGTGGGTCAGCATCCTCGGCTTCCTGATCTTCGGCGAAGTGCCCGACCGTTGGACCATTCTCGGCGCCGGCTTCATCGTCGCCTCAGGCCTCTACACCGCGCATCGCGAGCGCGTCCGACGGTCGCAGCTACTGACCGTGGCCAGCGAGCCGTCGCCGAACGCCTGAGCGTCCGGACGAAATCGTGCGTCGGTTGCGAAGCCGGCTTCAACTAGCGTTGCGCGGGTACAACAGTCGGGCCGGAATCTTTGATGTCGGGTCGCTGAATCACCGGATTTCGGAAACGATCGGCAACCTCACACTTCGCCGCGTGCTAACCCTAGCTGTCTGGTCCCGGAGTGTGGGGGAATCAGCCAAACTGGTCCTTCATTCCGGGAGGACCTATGGGCCAGATACTCCATGGCAGCGCCACGACCACGCACGCGATCCGAGCGGCAATACAGCGATCGAA
>NZ_JADYVV010000067.1:0-53539 GCF_020194035.1 Bradyrhizobium sp. BRP56 | reverse complement strand
CATGCCCGCCGTACGTCACGCCATCGTCGATCTCATCCTTCGGCCGCCGTCCCAGCAGTGCCCATGTTGCCGAAAGCAAATCCTTGAAAAACAGTGGCGTAAACGCATTCTGCCAAAGTAGTGCTAGAGCCATTTCCGTTCCGATTGAATCGGAACGGGGCTCTAGATTCTCATTTTGACGCGTTTTCTTCACGCGAACCGGTATCCACTTCGCTCGAAAACGCTCTACCCGGCGTAACCGAGCGTCTGCGACGGATATTCCCCGAACATCGCGCGGTAATATTGCGAGAAACGCCCGAGCTCGATGAAGCCCTGTTCGATTGCAACCTTGGAGACGGTGGTCTGGTCCGGGGTGCTTTCGCGCAGGATCGAACGGATCATGCAGAGCCGCTTGTAGCGCAGGAAAGTCACCGGGCCGACCCCGAACACCTCGTGGAAGGCGCGGTGCAGGCTGCGTCGCGACAGCCGAAGCTCGGTGCAGATTTCCGAGACATGGACCGGGCGCGTGCCCGCGGCGTGCAGATAGTCCTCGACGTGGCGCACCAAGCGCATCGCCGACGGCAGATAGCTCGTTCCGTCGGGCGGCAGCGATGTCACGACGGTCGCGGTCACGCAGTCGACGATCGCGCGCTTCCAGAAGTCGGCCGACGCGTCCGTCAAGGCGTCCGGATAGCGCGCGAGATGCGCGACGATCCGCGGCAGTTTGTCCGCCGCGCCCATGCCGATCGTGGGGTCGGCGCGAAAGTGGTTCTTGGCCTGCCAGGTTTCGGCGTCGGCGAGCCGCGGCTCGCCGCCGAATATGTCGGGCAGATCAGCCAGGTCGAAGCGGATGGCGGCGTAGGACGAAGCGCTGTGAAAGACCCCGTCATGCTCGACCGACGGAGGAATCACCAGCACATCGGCCGGCTGCATGTCGAACGCCCAATGCGTGACACGGTCGGTCGCGTTCAGCAGCATTCCGATGATCAGCTTGGGATCGGTCGAGATGCGCTGGGTGCGGACCCCGACATTGAACGCGCCGATGCTGAGCGAAAAGTCACCGATCCCGACGTGAGACAATGTGCCGCGCAACTTGCCGCGCTCAAGCTGCATGACTTCGACATGCGAGCCTTTGACGGCATCGTGGAGACCCTCGAAGCCGTCAAGCTCGCCGGTGCTGACCGTCAGGTGTTGGCCCATATCCACGTTCACAACTGCAGCGCGATTAATCTACTAAAACCAAATGCTTGAAGTCGGTACAAAAAGTGCGGCCGCGACAATGTGCCTAAATTGGTTTGATTCGCATGGCGAGATCGTGGTGGTGGATTTGCTAACGTGCAGATTTTCGCTTGTTTTTCCGAGAAAGCAATAAGGCCGACCGGATCGGATTGATCGAATTGGAGCATCTTTCGTTAAGCCTGCACGCCTCGGGGTTGAGATTGGCACAAAGTGCACATCACTTGTATAGTGCGTTCCGCTATCGTTTGAACTGACAGCAGAATTCGCTCGTGACAACGTCCAGTGGAACGGGTCACGATGGAGAATCCTGTGCACGCAAGTGTGCACATGGATTGGCAACGGAGGAAAAAAGGGAAGAAGGCCTGACTGATCAACGCTGCCGAAAAGTGCAGCACAGAAAAATGGAAGGGCGCGACAATGCACTCAGGCACGACGCAATCATGGACGACGTTCGGTCACCGGGATCGTAAGGCTGCGATCTTCAACAGGATTTTCCGTCTGGCGCTCATTGGAGCAGCCGCGATCGTCGCGCAAGCCGGCCCGGCGTCGGCGGTCAGCATCGGCTCTTCCGCTTCACTGCCGATCATCAAACAGCAAGAAGGCAGCGGTAACGTTGTGCAGGTGCGCGCTGTTGCGCGCCGGGGCGGGGTTGCGGTGGGACCGCGCGGCGGTGCGGTTGCTTATCGTAGCCGGACGGTTGTGCGCCCAGGAGTGAGGCCCGGCTGGCACGGCGGCGGCACGCGCTGGGTCGGACCACGGCCGGGAGGTTGGGCGCGGCCCGGCTGGTACGGCTGGCCGATCGGGGGCGCGGTCGCGGCCGGCGCAGCGATCGGTTTCGTCAGCGCGGCGAGCGCAGCCGCCTGGGCGGGACCGCCGCCGGCGGCGGGCATGTGTTGGTACTACACCGACCCGTCGCGAACACAGGGCTTCTGGGACTATTGCTCGCGGTAATGCGCAAAGAGGTGCATCGCCATGTCCCGGGTAGAGATCGCCCCCACTGAACGAGAGCGTGAGGACCGCGTCCAGACCGACGACATGGTCTGGATTCCCGGCGGCACGTTCCGCATGGGCTCCGACCATCACTATCCCGAGGAGGCGCCGGCGCATCGCGCGTCGGTCGACGGCTTCTGGATCGACCGCACCCCGGTGACCAACGCTCAATTCCGCGAATTCGTGCGGGAGACCGGGCACATCACGGTTGCCGAGCGGCCGCCGGATCCCGCGCAATATCCGGGTGCGCTGCCGCATATGCTCTACGCCGGCTCGCTGGTGTTTCAGCCGCCGCGCCGGGTCACCACCCTGCGCGACTGGAGCCAATGGTGGACCTTGATGAAGGGCGCGAACTGGCGCCGCCCCTACGGCCCGCGCAGCAACATCAACGTGCTCGGCAGCCATCCGGTGGTCCACGTCGCCTATGCCGATGCGCTCGCCTACGCCAAATGGGCCGGCAAGGAACTTCCGACCGAAGCCGAGTGGGAGTTCGCGGCGCGCGGCGGGCTCGAGGCCGAGGAGTTCGCCTGGGGCAATGCCTTGACGCCCGGCGGCAAGCACATGGCCAACACGTGGCAGGGCAATTTCCCGATTCAGAACCTCTGCGAGGACGGCTTCGACCGCACCTCGCCGGTGACCGCGTTTCCGCCCAATGGCTACGGCGTCCACGACATGATCGGCAATGTCTGGGAGTGGACCGCCGACTGGTGGTCCGCCGGTCATGAGGCCGACGCCGGGAAGCCCTGCTGCATCCCCCAGAATCCGCGCGGCGGTCGCGAGGAGGCGAGCTACGACCCCGCCCAACCCGCGATCAAGATTCCGCGGAAGGTGCTGAAGGGCGGCTCGCATCTCTGTGCCCCCAACTATTGCCGCCGCTATCGCCCCGCCGCGCGGCATGCCGAACCGGTCGATACGTCGACCAGCCATGTCGGGTTCAGATGTGTGGTGCGGTCGCGGACGTCTCAGCCGGCGCAAGAGCCTTTTCCGGTGCAAGAGCCTTTTAAGGAGTAGGGAGCGACGAATGAGTGATGATGAAGCCAAATTGAAGAACAGTGGGGCGGCCAAACTCAACGGTAACAGTCGCGGTTCGTTACTTCGCAGCTTGTTCGCGGCAGCGTTGGTCGCGACAAGCCTGTCACCATTGGCCAGGTCGCCCGCGCAAGCGCAGCAGCCGAGTACGGCGAAGCCGAACATCCTCGTCATCTTCGGCGACGACATCGGCCAGTCCAACATCAGCGCCTACACGCGCGGGGTGGTGGGCTACAAGACGCCGAACATCGATCGAATCGCCAATGAAGGGATGATGTTCACGGACTATTACGCCGAGAACAGTTGCACGGCCGGCCGATCCACCTTCATCACCGGGCAGGCTTGCCTGCGCACCGGCCTCTGCAAGGTCGGCATCCCCGGCGCGACCGTCGGCCTGCAGGATCGCGACGTCACGATCGCACAGGCGCTGAAGCCGCTCGGCTACGCGACCGGTCAGTTCGGCAAGAACCATCTCGGCGACCGCGACGAATATCTGCCGACCAAGCACGGCTTCGATGAGTTCTTCGGCAATCTCTATCACCTCAACGCCGAGGAAGAGCCGGAGAGGCCGTATTATCCGAAGAACGACACCGCATTCACCAAGAGCAACACACCGCGCGGCGTGTTGAAGGCGTCCGCCGACGGCAAGATCGAGGATACGGGCCCGCTGAACCGGAAGCGGATGGAGACCGTCGACGACGAGACCACGGCGGCGGCGATCGATTTCATGCAACGTCAGGCGAAGGCGAACAAGCCGTTCTTCACCTGGATGAACACCACGCGCATGCATGCGTTCACCCATGTCCGCGCGTCTATGCAAGGGCAGAGCGGCATGCCGGGCAACGAATATGCCGACGGCATGATCGAGCACGACGGCGATGTTGGAAAGCTCCTGAAGGCACTGGACGAACTCGGCATCGCCAACAACACCATCGTCGTCTACACGACCGACAACGGCCCCAATCAGTGGTCCTGGCCGGACGCCGCGACAACTCCCTTCCGCAGCGAGAAGGACACCAACTGGGAAGGTGCATTTCGCGTGCCGGCGATGGTCCGCTGGCCCGGCCACATCAAGGCCGGTGAAGTGTCCAATGAAATGATGTCGGGGCTCGACTGGTTCCCGACGCTGCTGGCCGCCGCAGGCGATACCGACGTCAAGGACAAGCTGCTCAAGGGCGCTGATCTCGGCGGCAAGTCGTTCAAGGTGCATCTCGACGGCTACAACCAGTTGCCGTATCTGACCGGCCAACAGCCGAAGTCCGCGCGTAACGACTTCTACTACTTCAACGACGACGGCCAGGTCGTCGCGTACCGCTACAACGACTGGAAGATCGTGTTCTGCGAGCAGCGTGAGCCCGGCGGATTCATCGTCTGGGCGAATCCGTTCACCTGCCTGCGCGCGCCGAAAGTGTTCAACCTGCGCATGGACCCCTTCGAGCGCGCCGATGTGGTCTCCGACCAGTACTACGACTGGTTGGCCAAGAACGCCTATCTCATTCAATACGGCGTCTGGCGGGTCGCTCCGTTCCTGCAGACCTTCAAGGAGTATCCGCCGAGCCAGCGGTCGGCGAGCTTCAGCATCGACCAGATGGTCGATGCGCTGATGAAGACGCTGGACAAGCAACCGGGCGCAAAATAGCGCGAGCAATGCGCGGATCCGGCCGCCGCTTGCCGGCGGCCGGATACTTTCAGGGTCAGGCCACATGTCGGATCTTCGATCGAGTCAGTTAAAAGCCGCGACCGAGCAAGGCAGTCAAAAGAAATCCGCGGCCCGCGACGCCGTGCTCGATCTCAAGGCGCGCATCGGCAAGTCGGTGCTCGGGCAGGATCATCTGGTCGAGAGCATGCTGATCGGCTTGCTGGCCAACGGCAACCTTCTGATCGAAAGCCTGCCGGGACTAGCCAAGACACGCGCGGTGAAGACGCTGGCGAAGAATCTTGCCGCCGACCTGTCGCGCGTGCAGTTCACGCCGGACCTGCTGCCGTCGGACGTGACCGGCGCGGAGATCTACCTGCAGACCGAGAAGGGCGGCCAGTTTCAGTTCCAGAAGGGGCCGATCTTCGCCAACCTCGTGCTCGCAGACGAGATCAACCGCGCGCCGGCCAAGGTGCAGTCGGCGCTGCTGGAAGCGATGGAGGAACGTCAGGTCACCGTGGCCGGCAAGACCTACAAGATGCCTGACTTGTTCATGGTACTCGCGACCGAGAATCCGATCGAGCAGGAGGGTACCTATCCGCTTCCCGAAGCGCAGCTCGACCGTTTCCTGATGCATGTCGTGATCACCTATCCCGACGAGGCGACGGAAGGAGAGATCATCAAGCTCAATCGCGCCGAGAATGCGCGGAGGCCGGAAGCCGGAGCTGCCGAGCCGCCGCCGGTGCCGCAGCAGGCGATCCTCGATGCGCGCGGCGAGCTCGACGGCATTTTCGTCTCCGACCTCGCACAGAAATATATCGTCGACCTGATCTATGCGACGCGGTTTCCCGGCCGCTACGGCGAACCCCTTAGCAAATGGATCCAGATCGGCGCCAGCCCGCGCGGCAGCCTTGCCATCGACCGCTGCGCGCGGGCGCGCGCATGGCTCGACGGGCAGGATTTCGTCACGCCCGACCACATCCGCGCCGTCATCCACGACTGCCTGCGGCACCGGCTGATCCTGAGCTACGAGGCCGTATCGCAGGGCATCAGCCCCGACCAGGTGATCGACAAGATCACCGAGCTTGTCGCTGCAGCGTGAGGGCCGCGATGACGAAGACATCAGCCAGAACGCCCGGTGTCTACGTCAGTCTCGACGATCTGATCGCGCTCGAATTCAGGGATCGCAGGGTTTCGTTCCTGCCGCGCCAGCCGGTGCATAGTCTGCTGTCGGGCCGGTTCGCCTCGCGCATGCGTGGCCGCGGGCTGAACTTCGAGGAGATCAGGGACTATCGCCCGGGCGACGATGTCCGCGAGATCGACTGGAAGGTCACGGCGCGGCTGCAGAAGCCGCATGTGCGCGTCTTCAACGAGGAGCGCGACCGTCAGGCCCTGCTGGTGGTCGATCAGCGGCTGTCGATGTTCTTCGGCAGCCGGCGCGCCATGAAGTCGGTCACCGCGGCCGAGACCGCCGCGATCGGCGCCTGGCGTGTGCTCGGCGTCGGCGACCGGATCGGCGCCATCGTCTTCAATGACAGCGATGTCGTCGAGCTGGCGGCGCGGCGCAGTCGCGCGACGGTGTTGCAGATATTGTCGACCATCGTCGCGCAGAACCAGGCACTCGGCGTCGGCCGCGGCATCGTCCCGGCGTCAGGCATGCTCAACCGGGCGCTCGAGCATGCCGAGCGGCGGACGATGCACGACGCCACGGTGATCCTGATCAGCGATTTCGATGGCGCGGATACCGCAACGCGCCGGATGATCGGGGCGATCGCCCGGCATAACAACGTGGTCGCGGTGCTGGTCCACGATCCCTTGCAAAGCGATTTGCCGGCCTCGAGCCGGATGACCGTCACCGATGGCGAGCTGCAGATTCAGCTCGAAGTCGGCCGCGAGAGCGTCCGCAAAAGTATCGCGCAGGCGTCGCAGGAGCGGCTGCGCGGCGTATTCGCGTGGACGCGCGAGCTCGGCATCCCGGTGCTGCCGCTGAGCACAGCCGAGGAAACGGCGCCGCAACTCCGACGGCTCCTGGGCGGGCTGCCGGCCCGGCACGGACGCGGTGGCGGTCACACCCGAGCGGAGGCGGCTCTTGGCTGACACCCAACCCGTCATTGTGGATCCCGTCGCGGGCCTGATCGATATCCCGCTGCCACCGTCGGTGAGCCTGCTTCCGGCGACATGGGCGTCGCGGATCGTGATCGTGCTGGTTGCCGCGGCGGTCGCCGTTGCGGCGTGGCGCCTGCTGCGGCATTTCCGCGCCAACCGCTATCGGCGCGCGGCGCTCGCGGAGCTTGACCGGCTGCTGCAGACACAAGGCGGCGCCCCTGAGGGAATGGCCGCGAGCCTCGCGCTGCTGGTGCGGCAGACCGCGCTCGATGCCTTTCCGCGTGAAACCATTGCGCCACTTGCCGGCGCGGGCTGGCTTGCGTTCCTCGACCGCAGCTATGGCGGGGACGAATTCTCGCAAGGCGCGGGACGGCTGCTCGCGACCGCGCCCTACGGGCGGACGACGGCGGATGCCGGCGATCTCACGGCGCTGCAGGATCTGGTGCGGCGCTGGATCAGGGGGCACCATGTTTGAGTTCGCATGGCCCTGGATGCTCGCGCTCCTGCCGCTGCCGATCCTCGTGTGGTGGCTGCTGCCGCCGTATCGCGCGCGGCAGGCCTCCGTGATGGTGCCGTTCTTCGACCGACTTGCGGCGGCAACCGGGCAGACCCCGCAGCGCGGCGCCGTCGTGCTGCAGCGGCGGCGCATCCAGATGGTGACGGCCGCATTGATCTGGGCGCTCGTCGTCGCGGCGCTGGCGCGGCCGCAATGGGTCGGTGATCCCGTCACGCGCGAGGTTTCGGCGCGCGATCTGATGCTCGCGATCGACATCTCCGGCTCGATGGACCAGCGCGATTTCCGCGGCGGCGACGGCGCGGTGCTGACGCGGCTCGACGGCGTCAAGCGCGTGGTCGCGGATTTCATCGCGCATCGGCACGGCGACCGCGTCGCGCTGGTGCTGTTCGGCACCAGGCCCTATGTGCAAGTGCCGTTCACGCAGGATCTGCAGACCGCGACCGCGCTGCTGGCGCAGACCGAGGTCGGCATGGCCGGACAGCAGACTGCGATCGGCGACACCATCGGGCTTGCGATCAAGACCTTCGAGACAAGCAAGGCGCGCGAGAAGCTTCTCGTCCTGCTCACCGATGGCAACGATACGGCGAGCCGCGTCCCTCCGGAGCATGCCGCCGACATCGCGCACCAGAACGGCGTCGTGATCGACACGATCGGCGTCGGCGATCCGGCCGCGACCGGCGAGAACCGCGTCGATCTCGGCGTCCTGCGGTCGGTCGCCGCCACGACGGGCGGCCATTTCTACCGTGCCGAGGACGGTGCGCAGTTGCAGGCGATCTACGCGGACATCGACCGTCTCGCGCCGGCCAAGCTCGATACGCTGTCATGGCGGCCGAAGCAGCCGCTGTTCCAGTGGCCGCTCGGCGCCGCCGTGATGCTGTCGCTGCTGCTGTGGCTCGGCCTTTCGCTGGAAAGCGGGCTGGGACGAAGAGGAGCGATCGGCCATGCATGACGCCGTCGCGATTCCCTTCCATTTGCTGCGGCCGCTGTGGCTGCTCGCGCTGATTCCCGTCGCTGCCGTATTCGCATGGGTGCGGTGGCGGCAGAGCCCGCAGGCGCAATGGGGCGGGGTGATCGCGCCGCATCTGCTCAACCATCTCATCGTGCAGCCGGGGACGGGACGCGGCGTCAGCCCGCTTTATCTGGTCGCCGCCGCGCTGTCGCTCGGCATCGTCGCGTTGTCGGGCCCGACCTGGCGGCGTGAGCTGCCGCCCTTCGTCGAGGACAAGGCGCCGCTGATGATCGCGCTGTCGCTCGACGCAACGATGGGGCAGAGCGACGTCGCGCCGACGCGGCTCGAACGCGCCAAGCAGAAGATCAGGGATCTGCTTGCGGCGCGCGCCGGCGCGCGCACGGGGCTGATCGCCTATGCGGGCACCGCGCATCTGGTGATGCCGCTGACCGACGATCGCGCCGTCATCGAACCCTTCCTCGCCGCGCTTGCCCCGGGCCTGATGCCGTCGCCCGGGAAGAACGCGGTCGCGGCGGCGGCGCTCGCCGCGGAGGCGCTCGCGACCGAAACGGTGCCCGGCACGATCCTGCTTGTCGCCGACGACGGCGGTGACGAGGAGGGAGCGGTTCGTCAGTCCGCCGGACGGAACGGCCTGGTCAAGCTGAGCGTCACGCCGAACAGGGGCGAAAGGTTCGCGCTCGGTTCGGACGTCGTCCAGGTCAGCATCGACGACGCCGACGTCGCGGCGCTCGAGCGCCGGATCGAAACCCGCTATCAGGCCGCGCAGGGCGACGCGTTCGGTACGCAATGGCGCGATGAGGGCTTTTGGCTGCTGCTACCGATTGCATTGCTCAGCCTGCTCTGGTTCCGGCGCGGCACCACGGTGGCCTGGGTTGTCGCCTTCGTCTGTCTGTCGCACGTGTCGTCCGCGAGGGCCGAAGAACCGCGCCGTTTTGCCGACCTGTGGCTGACGCCGGATCAGCAAGGACGCATCGCCTTCGATCGCGGCGACTATGCGACCGCGGCCAAGCGCTTCTCCGATCCGATGTGGCGCGGCATCGCCGCCTATCGGGCGTTCGACTTCCTGACGGCCGCGCAGGAATTCGCGCATGTCGATACGCTCGAGGGACGCTTCGCGCTGGCTAATGCCCAGGCGCAGAACCACGCCTATGAGAAGGCGATCGCCGCCTATGATGAGGTTCTGACGATCGCGCCCGGCCATGTCGCCGCGAAGACCAACCGTGCCATCGTGGTGGCGGCGCTGAAGGCGAAAGAGGAGAAGCGGAAGAAGCAGGAGCAGGACGACAGCGCGCCGCCGGACGAGAAGGCCGACGAGATGCGGGTCGACCCGACACAGAAGGGCGGCAAGCGGATCGAGGTGAAGCCGACGGATCTCACCACGGCCGGTGCCGCCGAAGCCTGGATGCGTCAGGTCCAGACCACGCCGGCTGACTTCCTCAAGCTGAAATTTGCGATCCAGGACGCGGCGCGGCCGATGGGGGCGAAGCCATGAGGCACCCGCTCGCCGCCGTAGCCCTGATGCTCGGACTGCTCATACCCTGCGCGGCGCCGGCCCAGCAAACCGCGCCGGAGCCGATCCTGCGGGTGACGATCGATCCGCCGCGCGTCGTGGTGGGGCAGGCGGCCGCGCTGCGGATCGACGTGCTGGCACCGAACTACATGACGGCGCCGCCCGAGCTGCCCGACTTCCAGGTTCGCAACGCCGTGACCCGTCAGTTGCGAAGCATCAACGAGAACGAGCAGCGGGACGGCGTCACCTATGCCGGCGTTCGGTTCGAATTTGCCATCCATCCGCAGGAGCCGGGCAGCTACGCGATCGCCGGTCAGGCGATCACCATCAGATACGCCGCCGGGCCGCCGGCGACGCGCGAGGCCACGCTCGCGCTGCCGCCGATCGCATTTGAGGCCTTCATCCCGGACGCGGCCTCCGCCCTGCAGCCGTTCCTGGCCGCGCGCAATCTGTCGATCGAGCAGACCGTCAACCGTTCGTCGGATCAGCTCAAGACCGGGGACGCCGTGACGCGGACCGTCACCATCAAGGCCGAAGGCATTCCGGCGATGCTGCTGCCGCCGGTGAAATTCGCCGCGTTCGAGGGACTCAAGCTCTACCCTGCGCAGCCGTCGCTCCAGGACAAGACCGACGGGCGCACCGATGTGCTGTCCTCGGCGCGCACCGACAGCGGCGTCTACATGCTCGAGAAGGCCGGCGACTATGTGCTGCCGCCGATCGACCTGCGCTGGTGGAACACCGGCGCACAAAGCATCGATGTGGCCCATCTCGACCCGGTGACGCTGCACGTGGAGGCGAACCCCGCAGCCGGCGGCGTGTCCTCAGTCGGCACGTCCGGCCCACGCATGTCATGGGGCGCGCTGCGCGATGTCGTCGCCGATCGCTGGAAGTCGGCCGCAGCCGCGCTGCTGGCGCTTGCCGGGCTCGGCTGGTTGATGCCGCGGATGGTGCGGGCGATCGTGGAGCGTCTTCGCCGGCGTCGCGAAGCCTACCTGCGCTCGGAAGCGTTCGCCTTCAGCGAGCTGCGGCGCGCCGCGCGCCGTGGCGACGCCAAGGCGGTCTACTTCGCGCTGCTCGACTGGCTGCAGCGGTTCGAGCCGGTCGCGCCGCAGCATACGGTCGAGGCGTTCAGGGCCGTTGCCCATGATGCCGCGCTCGATGACGAGATCGGCGCGGTCGAGCGCGAGCTGTTCGCGCCGTCTGCCGGCGCGGCGCGCTGGTCACCGCGCAGGCTGCTACGCCAGGTCGGCGGAGCCCGGCGCAATCTGCGTCGGCGCGCGAGACGCCGCGAGGACACGCGCTTACTTCAGAACCTGAATCCGGTCGGGCCTTCCTCCACCACGTCGTTTGGTCGACCAAAGCCCGCCAGATGAACGAAGCACATTGAGACCGATCGAGCAGAACGCATGATTCGTAATCACCGGAGCGAGCAACCCTAGAGTAACTCAGGAGTATCGAATGAAGAGTGAGACGAAGAAACATGACGCCGGCACCGATTCCACTTGCGGTGCCTCGACCATCGATCGCCGGGCCGTGCTGCTCGGCACGTCATCGCTTGCTGCCACGGCGGCGCTGACGTCGCAGGCTCTCGCGCAGGCCCAGAAGGCCGCGCCCGCCGCGGCGCCGGCCGGTGGCCGCAAGCCGAACATCCTCGTCATCTTCGGCGACGACATCGGCATCCCGCAGATCAGTGCCTACACCATGGGCATGATGGGGTATCGCACGCCCAACATCGACCGGATCGCGCGCGAGGGCGCCATCTTCACCGACGCCTACGGTCAGCAAAGCTGCACCGCCGGCCGCGCCTCCTTCATCCTCGGGCAGGAGCCGTTCCGTACCGGCCTGCTCACCATCGGCATGCCCGGAGATCCCCATGGCATCCAGGACTGGATGCCGACCATCGCCGACGCCCTCAAGACCCAGGGCTATGCCACCGGCCAGTTCGGCAAGAACCATCTTGGCGACCGTGACGAACATCTGCCGACCAAGCACGGCTTCGACGAGTTCTTCGGCAATCTCTATCATCTCAACGCCGAGGAGGAGCCGGAAGGCTATTTCTATCCGAAGGACCCGAACTTCCGTAAGCAGTTCGGTCCTCGCGGCGTGATCAAATCGTCCGCGGATGGAAAGATCGAGGATACCGGTCCGCTGAACACCGCGCGCATGCCGACAGTGGACGAGGAATTCCTGGGCGCTGCCAAGGATTTCATCGGCCGCCAGGCCAGAGCGGATCGGCCGTTCTTCGTCTGGTTCAACTCGACGCGCATGCACGTCTTCACGCACCTGAAGCCGTCATCCCTCGGCAAGACCGGCAAGGGCATTCACGCCGACGGCATGGTGGAGCATGACGGGATGGTCGGCGAATTGCTCAAGCAGCTTGACGATCTCGGCATCGCCGAGAACACGATCGTGCTCTACACCACGGACAATGGTGCGGAGCTCGCGCTCTGGCCCGACGGCGCGATGACGCCGTTCCACGGCGAGAAGGGCACGACGTGGGAGGGCGGCTTCCGCATCCCGATGATGGTGCGATGGCCGGGCGTGGTAAAGCCGGGAACGCAATACAACGAGATCATCTCGTTGATCGACTGGTTCCCGACGCTGTGCGCCGCGGCAGGGATTCCGGACATCAAGGACAAGATGAAGACCGGATTCGCCGGCGCAAGCGGCAAGAGCTTCAGGGTTCATCTCGACGGCTACAACTTCATGCCGTTCTTCAAGGGAGAGGCCAAGGAGCCACCCCGCGATGCGATCTACTATTTCGACCAGGGCGGCAACCTCAACGCGCTCCGGTGGAACGACTGGAAGCTGAGCTTTGCCGTCGCATCGAAGGGCAACATTGCGACCGCCACCCGCGAAGTGCCCTCATGGGCGCTGATCGCCAATCTGCGCATGGACCCCTACGAGCGCGGCATGGAGGAAGGCGGCGGATCCAGTTCCTCGCCCAGAACATGTGGCTGATCGTGCCTGTGCAGGGGAAGATCAAGGACTTCTTCTCCGACTTCGATCAGTTCCCCTACCAGGGGGGCAGTTCGCTGAACGCAAGCGGCATCAATTACGGGCTGCTTCGACAGCAGGCGGCCTTGAAGCGGCTCAACGAGCTCGAACGCATGAAGCCGCAGTGATGCGGCAAGAGCAACGGACGGAAAGAGGGAAAGTGCGATGATGGTTCGACTTGCCGCTGTGCTGCTTGCGTATCTTGTGGCCGTCTCCGTTGCGGTGGCGCAGCCGGCGGATCCCTTGCCATCCTGGAAAGACGGCGCGGCGAAATCGGCGATTGTCGATTTCGTCGCGCGCGTCACGACGCAAGGCGGGCGGGACTTCGTGCCGCCGGCCGAGCGGATCGCGACGTTCGACAATGACGGCACGCTGTGGACCGAGCAGCCGTTCTATTTCCAGCTCGCCTTCGCGTTCGACCGCGTCAAGGCGATGGCGCCGGAGCACCCGGACTGGAAGACGCGGCAACCCTTCAAGGCGCTTCTCGAGAAGGACACCAGGGCGCTGGCCGCGAGCGGCGAGAAGGGCCTTTTGCAGATCGTGGCAGCGACGCATGCCGGCATCACCACGGACGCGTTCGCGCAGTCCGTTCGCGACTGGCTCGCGACCGCCAGGCATCCGCGCTTCAACCGGCCGTATGACAGCCTGGTCTACCAGCCGATGCTGGAGCTGCTGGCCTATCTCAGAGCCAATGGCTTCAAGACCTTCGTCGTCTCCGGCGGCGGGGTCGAGTTCATGCGGCCGTGGATGGAGAGGGTCTACGGCATCCCGCCGGAGCAGGTGGTCGGCTCATCGGGCGTGGTCAAATTCCAGATCGGCCCCGACGGCAAGCCGGTCCTGATGAAGCAGGCCAAGGTTGAGTTCATCGATGACGGCCCGGGCAAGCCGGTCGGCATCAACGGCTTCATCGGCCGCCGCCCGATCTTCGCGTTCGGCAACTCGGACGGCGACCTGCAGATGCTGCAATGGACCGTGGCGGGACCGGGCGCGCGCTTCGCCGGCATCGTGCACCACACCGACGAGGTTCGCGAATACGCCTATGATCGTCAATCGAAGGTCGGCAAGCTCGACAAGGCGCTCGACGCGGCCGCCGCGTCCGGCTGGACCGTGGTCGACATGAAGCAGGACTGGAAGGAGATCTTTCCACCCTTAGCAGCAACCGGCGGTGCGAAGGAGGCGAAGCCATGAGCGGATACGACATCTTTGCCTGGGTCGTGCTGGTCATCCTGCTGGCCAGCGCGATCGGTGTGTTCTGCATCGCGGGCTGGCTGCCCGGGCATATCGCAAAGTCGCGTAACCATCCCTACGCGCAGGCCGTGACGGTGGCCGGCTGGATCACGCTGCTATTCGGCTTCGCGCTGTGGCCGATCGCGCTGATCTGGGCCTATGTCGACGTGCCCCAACGCAAGAGTGGAGCGGTGTGATGGGCGTCGCGATCATCAACACCTATCTGGTGCTGCTGTTCCTGCTGGTGCATTTCAAGATCGTGCGCTTCAATTTGTTCTGGAAGCTGTCGCCGTTCATCGTGCTGGTGCTGGTGATGTTCGGCCTGCTGGTGCCGATGGGATGGGGTGCGCCGCAGGGTTCGGCGCTGGTGGCGCGCAATGCGGTGTCGATCGTGCCGGACGTCGCAGGCGAGGTGACCGAGGTGCCCGTCGTCGCCAACGCGCCGCTGAAGGCCGGCGACGTTCTCTTCAAGATCGATCCGACCCCCTACGATGCGCAGGTCAAGGCGATCACGGCGCAGCTCAAGCTGTCGAAGACGCGGCTGACGCAGATGACGACGCTTTACGAACGCGATGCGGGGCGTGGTTTCGACGTCGAGCAGCGGCAGTCCGAGGTCGACCAGCTCAGCGGCCAGCTCGAGGCCGCGCAGTGGAACAGCGATAAGACGGTGGTGCGGGCACCGGCCGACGGCTACGTCACCAACGTTGCACTTCGCAAGGGCGCGCGGGTGTCGAACCTGCCGCTGTCGCCGGTGATGGCGTTCATCGACACTTCGAATACGATCATCGGTGTCGAGATCAACCAGATCGATGCGCGCTACGTCGCGCCCGGTCAGGAGGTCGAAGTGACCTTCAAGTTCGCGCCGGGGCAGATCTATTCCGGCAAGGTCGAAAGCGTGCTGCAGGCGGTGGCGACCGGCCAGGTCACGACCTCGGGCACGGCCGTTGCGCCGAAGGCGATCGAGGCCGTGCCCTTCGTCGTGCGCGTCAGGCTCGACGATGTCGCCTTCGCCAGCCGGTTGCCGGCCGGCTCGACCGGGACGGCGGCGATCTACACCGACCGGATGAAGCCGACGCACGTTGTTCGCCGCGTGATCCTGCGGCAGGTTGCGATTCTGAATTACGTCAATCCATTTTGAGGGGGAAATGATGATCGCACACCGGACCATGATCCTGTTCTCGATCGCCCTGCTGTCCGGCGCGTTCGCATCCGGCACCGTCAGGGCGGCGGAGCCCGCCGCATCCGCTGCGGCGCTCGCGGGCGACGTCGTTCAGCGGCGCGCCTTCGAAGCTGTCGTCTGGGGCATGCCGGCCGTCAACACGGATCTGATGCTGCAGCAGGCGAAGGCCAAGGCTGGCCTGAAGGACAACCAGATCGTCTACTGGTCGCGGCTGCCAAGCTGGAAGAACCAGACGCTGACGCCGAATCCCGACGCGGTCTATCTGATGGCGTTCTTCAACACCGCCGAGGCCGGTCCCATGGTGCTGGAGGTTCCGCCGGCCGGGGAGGAGTCGATCACCGGCAACATCGACACGGTCTGGCAGGTCGCGCTCGAAGATGCGGGACCTTCGGGCGCCGACAAGGGGAAGGGCGGCAAATACCTGATTCTGCCGCCCGGCTATTCGCAGACGCCTCCCGACAGCTATATTCCCCTGCGATCCGACATGTCCTCCGGCTACGCGCTGCTGCGCTCCACGCCGAAAAGCGGCAGCGACGCCGACGTCGCCAAGGCCGTGGCTTACGGCCGCCAAATCAAGCTGTACCCGCTCTCGCGCGCCGACAATCCTCCGGAGACGGTGTTCGTGGATGCGGTCGACATCGTGTTCGATTCCACGATCCCCTACGATATCCGTTTCTTCGAGGCTCTCGACCGTATCGTTCAGTCCGAGCCGTGGCTCGAGCGCGACAGGGTCATGATCGATCAACTGCGTTCGATCGGCCTCGAAAAGGGCAAGCCGTTCAATCCGGATGCCGCGACGCGCAACCGCCTCGAGGCCGGGGCGCGTGATGCTCATGCTTGGCTCGAGCAAAACTACAAGACCGCGTTCGCGCCTTACAATGAAGGCCATCGTTGGGGCGTTCCGGCAGCGCCCGATGTCATCGAAGGCCAGTCGGATTCCTACGCCAAGCGCGACAGCTACCCGGTCGATGCGCGAGGGCTGACTTATTCCTTCGGCTTTGTCGGCATCAAGCGGTTGGGCGCAGGACAATTCTATCTGATGACGATCGCCGACAAGACGGGCAATGCCCTTTCCGGCGCGAGCCAGTATCGCTTGACCGTGCCGGCAAATGCACCGGTCGCGCAGTATTGGTCCGCGACCGCCTATGACCGTGCCACGCATGCCTTCATCCGGGATATGCCGCGTTTCAGCCGGTCGTCGCAGAGTCCCGAACTGCAGAAAAATGCCGATGGCTCGGTCGATGTCTATTTCGGTCCCGCGGCTCCCGCGGGTAGGGAGGCGAACTGGATTCCGACGCGCGCTGGTGGAGAGTTCGAGGTCCTGTTCCGCCTCTACGGCCCGCAGAAGCCGCTGTTCGACAAGAGCTGGGTGCTGCCGGACATTGAGCGTGTCGCGGAAGGGGGCGGGCGTGCGTCGCCGACCGTTGGAGCATCAGCTACGACTGCTGAGGTCCCGGTGACCGTGGATAATTTTGCCCGTGCCGAGTCCGATCTCTATCTCGGTGCCGGCGCCAAGGATGCGGGTGGCATCGGCAAGCTGCTTCACCATCGCGAGCCGATACAGATCGACAAGCAGACCGTCATCCGGTCCAATCGCGACACGCTGTATTCAGCGGGGGTGTTCGATTTCGACGCCGGGCCAGTGACCATGACACTGCCCGACGCCGGCAAGCGTTTCAGGTCAATGCAGGTGATCAACGAGGATCACTATGTCGTCGGCAAGGTCGAATACCGCCCTGGCACTTACACCTACGACCGGAAAAAGATCGGCACGCGATATGCGTTGATCGCGTTGCGGACGCTGGTTGATCCCAACGATCCCAAGGATGTCGAGTCGGTGCACGCGTTGCAGGACGCGATCAAGATCAGTCAGAAGAACTCCGGCAAGTTCGAGGTGCCGAACTGGGATCAGGCCAGCCAGAAGCGGATCCGTGACGCGCTGCTGGTGCTGAACGATTATACCGGCGGCTTCGCGCACGCGTTCGGCTCCAGGGAGCAGGTCGATCCCGTCCGGCACCTGATCGGCACTGCTGCCGGTTGGGGCGGCAATCCCGACAAGGACGCAACCTACCTTAGCGTCACGCCTGCCAGGAACGATGGCACGACAGTTTACAAGCTGACCGTCCGGGACGTGCCTATCGACGGGTTCTGGTCGATCAGCATCTACAATGCCAAGGGATTCTTCGAGAAGAACCCCTATGATGCGTATACGCTGAACAATATCACCGCGAAGAAATCCGCTGACGGCTCGATCGCGATCCAGTTCGGCGGCTGCGACGGCAAGATCCAAAACTGCCTGCCGGTCATGAAGGGCTGGAATTACACTGTCCGGCTCTATCGGCCGCGGCCTGAGATCCTGAATGGGAAGTGGAAATTCCCGGAGGCGCAGGCGGTGAATTGAGACGCTCGCGAATCCGCTATGATATCCTGAACGAAGTGGGGAGGTTCAGATGACAAAGGTCAAACATCACCAGCGCGCCGTGCTCGGCATTGTTGGCGCGCTCGCGCTGTCGGCAATGCCGCGCACGGCGTTGGCCGACGCCGGTGGATTGAGCTTCTGGCTCCCCGGCGCGTTCGCGAGCCTGACCGCGGCGCCGGCCATGCCCGGTTGGGCCTACGAGACGATCTACATTCATCTCGATACAAGCGCCAACGCGGGCAAGAATTTCGTGATCGGCAACCGCGTGCCCGGATCGGTTGTGGCTGGTCTCAACGCGCATGCGGACGTTCTCATCGAAGGGTTCACCTACACCTGGGCTCAGTCGGTCCTCGGGGGCCAGGCCGCCGTGACCTTCCTTACGGCGCCGGGAAATATCGGCGTCGGCGTCGACGCGACGTTGACGGGGCCGCGGGGCAATACGGTCTCGGGCGTCGCAACCGACAACCGCAACACGGTCTCCGATGTCTTCTACCAGGGCACGCTGAAATGGAATCAGGGTGTCAACAACGAGATGGTCTACATCTTCGGCAACATCCCGAGCGGGACCTATGACAGCAGCCGCCTCGCCAATCTCAGCTTCGGATTCACTGCGATCGATGTCGGCGGCGCCTATACCTATCTCAATCCGGAAACCGGCCAGGAGTTCTCGGTGCTGGCGGGCGTCACCTACAATGGAATGAACAAGGATCTGCAGTACCAGAACGGCATCGACTTCCACGTCGACTGGGGACTTTCGAAGTTCGTCGCCAAGACTGTGCATGTCGGTGTCGCCGGCTACTATTTCCAGCAGCTCACCGGCGACAGCGGTGCCGGCGCGAAGCTCGGCGACTTCAAGGGACGCGTCGCCGGCATCGGCCCGCAGGTCGGATTCATCTTTCCGGTGGCCGACGGCTACCAGGGCTATCTGAACCTTCGTGGCTACAAGGATTTCGCCGCCGAGAACCGGCCCGAGGGGTGGACGGCCTGGGTGACGTTCCAGCTCTCGCCTGCCGCGCCGGCTGCTACACCGACCAAGCCGATCGTGCGTAAATATTAGCGGAGGCGAACGACAAGCTCGATGAGTGATGCGCGCGAGACCGGCCGGGGGCCGGTTCGTATCGGCTTCCGCACCTCGATCATCACGGTGGTCATCGCCGCGGTGCTGGTGGTCGGACTGACGCTGGTCTATCTCAGCTTCAGGCGGGTCTCGTCGATCACGCAGATGGCTGCGAGCACCTTCATCGACAAGGTAGGCCAGATCGGCGCCGATCGCATCGACGCGCAGTTCAAGAATGTGCGCGACAACCTCGAGATCCTGGCGGGCATTCCGGCCATCCAGGAGGCCGACCTCGCCGACAATGTCAGGCTCTACGCGCTGCTGGCCTCGATGCTGCGCAACAATCCGCAGATCTTCAATCTCTATGTCGGGTACGAAGACGGCTCCTTCCTGGAGATGGACGTCATCGATCGCGCCAAGCCGCAATTCCGCACGGCGCTGAATGTCGTCCCCGACGCTGTCTACCGCGTCGTCGTCATTGCCCGCTCCGGGGCGGCCGCCGCGTCGCCCGTGACGCTGTTCCTGTCGGAAAACCTGACCAAGGTCGCCGAGGTGGCGGGGCCGCACAGCTACGACCCGCGGCGGCGTCCCTGGTATGTCGACGCCTTAAAGGATCACAAGACGCTGCTCACCGGGCCTTATGTGTTCTACGCGACCGGGGAGCCGGGCTACACGCTGCGCACGCCGCTGAGGGAGGGCCGCCGCGGGGTGGTGGCCGCCGATCTGCTGCTCAATCGCCTCGAGGAGATGCTGAGCCGGCAAAAGCTCGGAAAATCCGGGCTGGCCTTCCTGTTCAACGACGCCGACCGTATCGTCGGCCATCCCGAGATGCGCGAGCTGATGACGGAACGCAGCGATGCGTTGCCCCGGATCGACGCCATCAAGCTTCCCGGCCTGTCCGCGGCGATCCAGGCCTGGCGCAGCGACGGGCTCGCCCAGCAATTCTTCACCGACGCCGACGGGCGGACCCTTGTCGCGGCCTTTCACCGCATCGAGACGGCCGGTGCGGCCAACATCCACCTCGCGGTGGTCGCCCCGCTCGATGAGTTCTTCGCCAAGATCATCTCGGAGCGGCGCGCGCTGTTCGCCATCGCGCTCGGCTTTGTGATCGCGATGCTCCCCTTCGCGTTCTGGCTCGGCTCGCTGCTCGCCCGATCGCTGCGCGAGCTGGCGCGGCAGACCGACGAGATCCAGCGCTTTCAGCTCGCCGACCGGCCGCGGATGCAATCGGCCATCGACGAGATCGATGAACTGGGCCGCTCGGTGTTTACGATGCGCACCGTCGTACGCAACTTCTCGAGCTTCATTCCGCAGCCGATCGTCCGTCAGCTGATGCAGTCCGGAGCCTCGCTGCAGCTCGGCGGCATCAGGCGCGAGGTCACGGTTCTCTTCACCGACGTCGCCGACTTCACCGCGAAGACGGAGAAGGCGGACCCCTCGCAGGTCATGATCTTCACCTCGCGTTATTTCGCCGCGATGTCGGAGGCGATCATGAAACACCATGGCACCATCGACAAGTTCATCGGCGATGCCGTGATGGCGCTATGGAACGCGCCGGACGAGGATCCCGATCACGTCGTTCATGCCTGCGAGGCCGTGCTGGACTGCATTCAGCGCAATGCCGAGCTCAACCGGGCGTTCCGGAGCGAAGGCTGGCCGGCCTATGGCACGCGGTTCGGCCTGCATCTCGGCGATGCCGTGGTCGGCAATGTCGGCTCCGCCGCCCGCATGAGCTACACCGCGCTCGGCGCCACCATCAATCTGGCCTCGCGTCTCGAAGGCCTCAACAAGAACTACGGCACGCAGGTCCTGGTGAGTGCAGCCGTGAAGGCGCGTGCCGAACACAGATTCGCGTTCCGCAGCGTCGACCAGATCCGGCCGAAGGGCTTTGCCGACGCGATCACGGTCTACGAGCTGTGCGGCGAACGCGGCGATTCGGAGCTGACGTTCTGCGCGCGCTGGGCCCGCCGCGGCGGCGCTGCGCATTGCCGATTTCCTGGTCGAATACCCTTGGGATGGCGTCGCGCAATACCATGCAGAACGGCTGCGCAACGCGGTTCAGCAACCGTTGCTTGATCTACCGGTGCCCTGAGATGCAGGGTGAGGAATTTTGATCCGACCCTCGATCGTCCAGGGCCGCTTCGGTCATCGATCGGGATCGCGCGATCGCCGATGCGATCGCCTCACGCCCCGCAATAGGGGCGCGTAACGCCGGTGGCTAGGCGGCCATCAGTTGCTGAAGCGCAACAGCCTGCTCACGGGTCTGGAATGCGATGGCGGTGTGGGTAAAGCCCGACGAGGCCTGGGTCTGCGCGATGTGGTTGAGGACCTCGTTGCCCTTGACCACGTGAAGATCCATTCCCTGGCCGGCCGGGAAAATCCCCAGAACGACGTCGTAGGCCTCGATGATGGCCTTCAAGGCGCCACCCTTGTCTTCCGACGCGTCGATAAAGATACGAACATCCGCGGCGATACTACGAAGTTCGTCAAAGTCGATCACTGGAAGTCTCCCATACGCAACTCACTGATCGATCCTAGCTACAACTTGCTTACTGAAACATAAATTACGCGGGGTTCCTCACCGGACAAGTGTCGCTAGGCGCCGGTCGGCGGCCTCCGCTTCGCAATGCGTTTGACCGGCGCATGGGCCGGCACGGCATTCGAGGTCTGGTCGGCCATGTGGGGAATGCGGTGCTCGATATGCGCCACGACCCGGAAGAAACTCTCCAGCGCCTTGGCGTCGAGACCGGCCGTGAGGTTGCTGTGCCGGCGCAGGATTTCATCCAGACTGCGGTCGAGCAGCGCCACGCCCTGCGAAGTCAGCCGGATCTCGGTCCGGTTCCGGGCGCTGCCTCGCACCGGCGTCAGCTCGATCAGGCCCTTTTTCTTCAGCGAGGTCGTCTCGCGGCTGACGACGGCCTTGTCCAGTTGCGCATTGGTCCAGATGTCGTAGGCGCTTGCCGGCTCATGCTCCCTGAGAAAGGACAGCACCCGCCATTCCGCGAGCGATACGCCGTAGGCCTGCGGGAAGAAGGCATTGGCGTTGGCGCGCAACTTCGCGACCAGGCTCGAGAGCACGGTCGGCACGTAACGTTCGAAGTCGATCACCAGCTCCGAGCCCGTGTTCCCTTGCGCGGCGCGGCGCGGGTCAGGGGCTCTGTTGCGGTTTGTGCCAGTCCGGCTCTTCATTCTTTCACGAGTTGAGTGCGCGCGATCAGGACCAGGGCCGCCGCGACGAGGAGAACGCCTGTTACCACGAGGAATCCGGTGGTGAAACTGCCCGAGGCATCCTTGGCGCGTCCGATCACGATCGGGATGGTGGCGCCTCCGATGCTGCCGATGGTGCTGACCAGGCCGATCGCGCCCGGCGCGCTCTGCCGCGACATGTAGGACTGGGGAATAGTCCAGAACACGGCCTGCGTACCATAGACACCGACATTGGCAACCATGAATCCGATGATGATCCAGACCGGCGATGTTGAAAAGGCTGCTATCGCGAAGCCGGCCGCCGCGATCACGAAGGTCATGGCAGCATAATAGAAGCGCTCACCGATATGGTCGGAGTGCCGCGACAACGCGATCATGCCGATCAGGCCGGCGACGGGCGGGATCGCGGTCACGAAACCGACCTGTGAATTCGGCAGCCCGAACGACTTGATGATTTGTGGCAGCCAGGGAAACAGCGAAGCCAGGCCACAGAACAGGCCGAAATTGCACAGGCCGAACAGCAGCACCATCGGCTTGGTGATGGTCCTGAGCACGCCTTCGGCATGCACCACGCCGGTTGCCTTGGCATCGCGCTCCAGCGCGCCGATCAGCCAGTTGCGCTGCGCCGTCGACAGCCAGCTCGCCTGCTGCGGGCGGTCGGTCAGATAGAAGATGCCGACGATGCCGAGGATGATCGGCGGCAGGCCCTCGAGGATGAACAGCCATTTCCAGCCCGAAATGCCGAACACCCCGTTCAGCTCGAGGATGACGCCGGAGATCAACGAGGCGAAGATATAGGAGATCGGCACCGCATAGTTGAACATCGCATTGTAGCGGGCGCGGTAGCTGAACGGAAACCAGAGGCTCAGCAGCAGCATCACGCCGGGAAACAGGCCGGACTCGGCAAAACCGAGGAAGCCGCGGAATGCATAGAGGCTGAGCGGGCCCTGGGTGAAGGCCATCAGCACGGTGGCGATGCCCCACAGGATCGCGATCCGCGTCAGCGTAATGCGCGCGCCGTATTTGCTGAGGATCAGATTGCTCGGGATCTCGAAGATCGAATAGGTGAAGTACATGATGCCGACCGCGATGCCGAACTTCTCGGCATTGAGCCCGAGCTCCTTGTTCATCTGCAGCGCGGCAAAGGAGATGTTTCCGCGGTCGAGAATGGCGAGGAAGTACATCGCCATGACGAACCACATCAGGCGCAGCGCGACTTTGCGGATTGTGGTGCGTTCGATCTGCGGATCGGCGGTCGTCATCGCCGCCTTGTCCATCACGACTTCGGTCATCCCTGTTTCCCCCGATTCTTGATTTTTGATGGTCGTCTTATGCGGGCAGGCAGACTTCGAGCCTGTCGCCCGCCACGCGGACCGGATAGGTCCGGATGTCGATCTCGACCGGGCTGGTCAGCGCCTCGCCGGTCCGGATATCGAAGCGGCCCATGTGCAGCGGGCATTCGATCTCGCAGCCCTCCAGAATGCCGTCGGACAGCAGCGCCTCCGCGTGCGTGCAGATGTTGCTCGTGGCGTAGTACTCATTGCCGACGCGATAGAGCGCGACGTGGTGACGGCCGATTTCGATGCCGTACGGCTCGCCCTCGTGCAGCGCGCCGAGTGCGGCAGCTTCGTGCCATGTTCCCTGATCGTCCGTCATGTGCCCTCTCAAATGCTGTAGAAATCGAGCACGGTCGGGACGCGGTCGTTGATCAGCGTGATGACCTTGCGCGCGATCTTCCAGGTCTCGCCGTCACGCCGCAGTGTGTGCTCGTAGCGCCCGTGCCGCAGATGCTCCTTGGCCATGCGCGGGTCGTAGACGTGGACCGAGAACACCGAGTGGCAGGTGATCTGATCAGCGCCGGTTTCCGACGCTTCCAGATTCGAGATCTGGTGCACGGTGCGCGGCAGCGGCAGCGCGGTGATCGATTTGCGCGACTCGATGCGCGCGATCCGCTCTTCCAGCCCGCGCCGCGCATCGTGGTAGAGCAACGAGACCTGCGTGTCGGGATCGTTGGTGGTGGTGTACTCGTCGAGCCAGGTCGGCACCCAATAGACGGCATCCTCGCTGTACATCGCGACCCAGTCGGCCCACTCGCCGGTGTCGAGCAGGCGGGCCTCGCGAAAGATGACCGCGGCTGCGACCGCGCGGGCATCGGTTTGCTTGATTGTGCTGGCAGCCATCACGCCGTCTCCCCGGCGGCATGCTGCAACAGCCTGCGCCACTCGCGATATCCGGGATGGAAATTCGTCTCGCCGCCGAAGCTGGTAGGGCCGAACGACCATTCGGAAGGGGTGATGCCGAGCTCGCGCGTGTGCGCGCTCTCGCCATGGCCGACCTCCGCGACGCCGCGCAGATAACCTTGCGTCGGCGCGGCGGTCGTCGCGTCGTAGCCGGTCTGGCAGAACTCGTACATGACGTTGTCGTCCGAGCTTGCCAGCCCGGAGGCATTGAAGAAGTCTTCGTAGTTGCGAATGCGAAGCGTGCGCGCCGCGGCGCTTTCGCCGACCGGAGCAAGGCAATGCGACACCATCTCGGTCTTGTCGGGCGCCAGCGGCCGCCAGGTTCGCACCTGCGCCGACAGGATGTCGATGACCTGCAGGTTCGGAAAAATCGTGAGGTTGCGCTGGCGCAGCATCCATTTGGCGCGGGTGCTGCCGACGCGCTGTCGCACCGCGTCGAGACGCGCCGGATCCATGCCGAGCGGCCGGCCATAGAGCTGCGTGCGCTTGATCGACCAGTTGACGGCGTGGCCGTAATCGAAGCTGAAGCTGCCTTGCCCTTCCTGCTCGCCTTCCGGCTCCGCAGTGAAGCCGGCATCCGGTCCGGCGCTTGCATTGCGCTTCTTCAGGATGTCGACGTAGGAGCTGTGCGTGGTCGCGAAGTGATAGTAGTCGAGACCGTTCTCGAACTGCAGCTTCCAGTTTCCATCAAACGTGTAGGTGCTGGCGCCCGGCACGAACTCGACCTCACCGCTGTCGCTCTGATCGATGATGAGGTCGAGGAACGCGCGGGTGTCGCCGAGAAATTCCTCCAGCGGCGGAACGTCGGCCGAGAGGCTCGCGAACAGGAATCCGCGATACGAACCCAGCCGCGCGACCGGAAGAAGGTCGTGATTGCTGTTCGAGAAGGACGGCGGATACTGGCCGCTCGCTTCCTCCGTCACGGAGATGTTGCGTCCGCCCGAGTCGTAGGCCCAGCCGTGATAGCGGCAGACATGGAATTTCTGCCGGCCCTGCTTGAACGGGCAGACGATCGTTCCGCGATGCCGGCAGGTGTTGAGGAAGGCGCCGACTTTGCCCTCAGTGCTCCGCATCACCAGAATGGGATGACGGCCGATATGGGTGGTGACGAAGTCGTTGGGACGGGCGACCTGGGATTCCAAGCCGATGAAATTCCACGTGGCCTCGAAGATATATCGCAGCTCGGCGTCGAACACCGCCGGATCGGTGAAGATCCGGCGATCGACTTCAAAGATGCGCTCGCCGGGGCGGTCGTCGATGAGCCGGGAAATCTCGCTCAGCCTTGCCGCATGGGTCTGCGAAGCAGCGTTCATGACGTCCTCCCTTCGACTAACCGCCGGCCGCGAAAAGTCGCCCGCAGAGCCGCGTCACGGCTCGCGTCCTTTCACGGCGGGAACAGCCGGCTTGATCGCCAATCTTGGAATGACTCTATAGTTGTCATGACAACTATGGTCAAGACGGATTGGTCGATCGGAAGCTGGAGCCGGACGCAACGGATACGGCCCGCGCGTCGGGCTACAGCGAGGAATGAGCAGATCGCGTGGCGTGGAGCGGCGGGTTCAGCTCTTGCGCGCCGGCGCGGTCAGGATAATTCCCGCATCGATCAAAGCGCGGCAGATCTTCTTCAAGGCGGCAATCGCTTCGCGGGTTGCCCGGCTCACCGGCCGCCCGCGCGGCAGCGCCAGCACACGGTCGGCGCGCATCCATGGCAACAGCGCTGCCGACAGCACGCCGGCGGCCACCTCCTGGTGAATGCCGGAGAAAGGCAGCAGCGCATAGCCAAGGCCCGATGCCACCATGCGCTTCATCGGCGTGCTGTTGTCGACCCGCACCGCGCAGATCATGGTCGACGGGAATGGGTTGCGGCTGAGCGGGGCCACCGCGGACGGCAGGGCGTCGAATTCATTGCGGGTCAGCCGGCCGCGCTTCAGCAGCGGATCGCGCGACGGTCCGATCAGGAACACCTGCTCGACGACCAGCGTCTCATAGTCGAGATGGTCGTTGGGGGATGGCGTCGTCACGATCGCCAGATCGAGTTCACCGCGCAGCAGGCGTTCGGACGCGTTCTCAGTCAGGCCCTCGCTCAGTTCGAGTCGCACGCGTGGAAATTGCTTGACGAAGGTCTGGGCCAGCGGCGGGTAGAGGATATCGCCGAGGCTCGGCGGCGCGCCGATCCGCACCGTACCGCTCGGCTCTCGATTTTCCGTGCGCACCTCGGCCTTGATGTCGTCGATTGTGCCGAGCAGCCAGCGCCCGCGCGCGAGCAGCACCTTGCCGGATTCCGTGACCGAGACACCGCGCGCGCCGCGTTCGAGCAAGGCGCCGCCCAATTCCTCCTCGAGTTCCTTGACGTGGCGGCTGAGTGCCGACTGGGCGACGTTCAGCGTGCTCGCTGCGGCGGCAAAGCCGCCACGCTCGGCGACGGCGACGAAATAGCGGATCTGCCGCAGGTCCATGACGGGCACTCCATCTCAAATCGAGATGGATACCATATCAAACATATTCTTGTGAGATACCAAAAAAGGCGCAGTCTCCTCGCAACGATCAAACGGAGGAGAGACGAGGATGGGCATCGCCACCGATGAGGCACGCCAGACGTCCGTATTCATTGCCGGCGGCGGGCCGGTCGGCCTTGCGATGTCGCTGCTGCTCGATCGCTTCGGCATCGACTGCGTGGTGGTCGAGAAGAGCCCGACGACGACGGATCATCCCAAGTCGCGCGGCTGCTGGGTCCGCACCATGGAGATCTTCCGGCAGTGGGGGATCGAGCACGCGATCCGCGACCGCGGCCTGCAGGACAATTCCGACATGTTCGTGTTCCTCGACAGCATCGCGGGCCACGAGTTCGGCCGCACCCGTCCCGAGCCGAATGTCGGGCATACCCCCGCCTGGAAGAGCCTGGTCGCCCAGGACGCCGTCGAGGAGGAAATCCTGCGGGTGGTCGAAAAGTCCAAGCACGCCATGGTTCTGTTCAACACGGCCTGTGAATCATTCGAGGAGACCAACAGCGGGGTCAACGTCACGACACGTTGCGAAAAGACCGGCGAGGTGACCCATTGGACGGCGACTTACCTGATCGCCGCCGATGGTGCAGGCAGCCAGACGCGGCGCAGCGCCGGGATCGAGATGGTCGGGCCCTCGACGCTGGCGGTGATGTCGAACGAGTATTGGCGTGCCGATCTGTCGCGGCTGCCGATCGCGCGCGAGGCCGCAGGCTTCATCATCGTCCCGGACAAGCCCGACCTGCCGCGCGCCGGCATCCTGAACACCAATGGTCGGGATCGCTGGCTGACCGTGACGCAAATCGGCCTGAGCAAGGACGATCGCGAGCGGCCTTGGACCGACCAGGAGTTCATCGAGATCGCGCGCGGCCATGTCGGCATTCCCGATCTCGATGTCACGCTTTTGAACCGCTCGATCTGGCGGGTCAGCATGCAGGTGGCCGAGACCTTTCGAAAGGGCCGGGTGTTTCTGGTCGGCGACTGCGCGCATCGCTTTCCGCCCACCGGCGGCTTCGGCCTGAACTCCGGCGTTCAGGACGCGCATAACCTCGCCTGGAAGCTGGCCTTCGTGCTGAAGGGCCTTGCGGACGAAAAGCTGCTCGACAGCTATTCCAGCGAGCGACGTCCGATCGCGCAATCCAATGCCAATTTCAGCTACGGCAACAGATTGCGATTTGGGGTGACCGATGATGCCGTGCGATCGCGCAATCCGGACCGGATCAGGTTCTGGATCAACGACATGGACAATCATTTGCACAGCATCGGGCAGAACCTCGGCCACAATTACGAGGAGGGCGCGGTGATCCCCGATGGCACCGTCGCGAAGGCGTTGAACTCCCGCTACTACACGCCGACGGATCGTCCCGGCGCGCGATTTCCGCACATGTGGCTCGAACCTTCGCGCAAGAAATCGACGCTCGACTGGTTCGACAAGGAGTTCACCGTCGTCACGGGGCCGCTCGGCAGCGAGTGGCTGGAGGCGGGGAAGCAGGTGTCGGAGAAGACAGCTTTGCCGCTGTCGCTGAAGCAGTTGCCGTCGGCCGATCCGGCGGACGGATTCCAGCTCGGCATGCGCGGCGCCGCGCTGGTGCGCCCCGATGGACATGTGGCGTGGCGGATGCCGTGGCTGCCGTCGGATCCGGCGAAGGAACTGGCCGGCGCGCTTTCAACGCTGCTGCATTGACGGGGACCCGATGCAATCGTTCAAATCCAACGGCGTCGTCACGGCGTTTGAGAAAACCGGGCGCGGCGAGCCGATCGTGCTGCTGCATGGCGGCGAGGCCGATCATGCGATGTTTGACGGCCTCGCGCCTGTCCTGGCGGCAAACTTCACGGTGATCGCTTATGACCAGCGCGACTCCGGCGCCACCAGGAATCCTCCGGCGGCCTATTCGCTGGCCGACCTAGCTGACGATGCCGCAGCCCTGATCACGGGGCTCGGTTACGATCGTGCCCATGTCTTCGGAACCTCGCTGGGTGGGCAGATCGCGCAGGTGCTGGCGGCTCGTCATCCCGATCGCATCGACCGCCTGATCCTGAGCAGCACCTGGAAGGTCAACAGAAGTCCGCTCGACGTCAATGCGGATGTGTTCCGCAAGCTCGCTTCCTGGCGCGCGGATACCATCGCCAATGCGTCGAAGATTGCCGAGTTCTTCTTCCCGCCAGCATACCTGCGGGCGCGACCCGAACTGATCGAGATCTTCCGCGGCTCCAGCCGCGACGAGGGACAGAAGGCGCGCCGCGGCGCCTTGCTTGCGCAGCCTGTCGCCGCCGATCTGACCGGCTTTGATCGCCCGACGCTCTTGCTGGCGGGCGGTGATGACCGGCTGATCCCGAACGCGGAAACATTTGCGCTCGCCCGCGATCTTGCGCGCGTCGAGACGAAGATCATCGCAGGCGTCGGTCATGTCGCGTCGATCCAGGCCCCCAAACGGGTGGCGGAGGCGGTGACGGCATTTCTGAATTCAAACAAGAAGGCGGCTTGACAACAACAGGGGGAGACCATGGCGGAGCAAACGAGCGCAGTGCCGTTCGACGAAGCGCCGGTAACGACGCGCTATTGGCTATCGATCATCATCTTCGCCGTCACCGGCGTGGTCGATTTCTTCGATTTCTTTGTGGTCGGATTCCTGGTCTCGGTGCTGGCGCCGAAATGGCACCTGACGTTTGGGCAGACCTCGATCATGCTGATGAGCGCCGGCATCGGGGCGATGCTGGGGGCGTTCGTCGCGGGCATCCTCGCGGATCGTTTCGGGCGCAAGCCGCTGGCGATATCAGGCGTTCTGCTTTGCGGCCTGACTTCGGGGGCGATCGCGTTCATTCCGGAAGACGGCTGGGTTGCGTTTGCGATCCTGCGCTTCTTCGTCGGCTTCGGCCTTGCCGCCGGCGCGGCGGCGGCGGTTCCTGCCATCGTCGAATTCGCACCGACCCGCCATCGCACGCTGGTCACGAGTCTCGTGGTCGTCCCGGTCGCTTTTGGCGTGCTGTCGGCGTCGGTGACGGCGAGCTTCCTGCTGCCGCTGGTCGGCTGGCGCGGATTGGCGGCGGTCGGCTTCCTGCCGATCCTCCTCGGAATTCTGACCATGATCATCATGCCGGAATCGCCGCGCTGGCTCATCAGCAAGGGCCGCGTCCGCGAGGCGCAGGCGAGCATCCGAAAACTCTATCGGGTCGGCGGCGATGAGTTTGTTCTGCCCACGCTGCCGCCGGCGAGCCCGGCGACATTTGCCGATCTCTTTGCCGAGCAGCGGCGCTTCTGGCTGACCGTCCTGATCTGGTTCGGCGCCAGCACGGCGAATTACGGTGTGTTCCTGTGGGGGCCGACGATCGTGGCACTGCTGCTTGGCGTCTCTCCCCAGGATGCAGCCAAGATGTTCATCTATGTCAGCCTCGCCGGCGTGTTCGGCCGGACCGGCTTCGCCTTCCTCGCCCATCGGATCGGGCGCAAGCCCTGCGGCCAGTTGATGGGCTATGGCACCGCGGTGTCGCTGGCTCTCGCCGCCTATTTTCACAACGACTTTGCCGGCCCGGTGCCGCTGTTCCTGGTCTTCCTGATCGTCGGCGCCGTGTTCTTCGATGGCGGATTTTCGAACATCGGGCCCTATCCCGCGGAAATCTTCCCGGTTCAGCTCTCGGGGCGCGCGGTCGGCCTTGCCCAGCTCTCGAACGGGATCGGCAAGATCGTCGGTCCCCTGTGTCTCGCATTGATCGCCGGTGCGGATAACCTCGTGCATCCAAGTGCGACCGCCGCGGCGGTGATGCCGGCGTTCTGCTTTCTTGCCGGCGCGGGCCTCCTGATCGGCCTTGCCTTTACGTTCCTCGGCGTCGAGCCGCACGGGCGCCCGGTGGTTCTGTTTGGCGAGAATGTGGGCGCGAGCGCCGTACCGAAATCGCTGGCCGCAAAACCGGCCGCGGGACAGTGAAAGACGAAAGGTCATACCATGGACAATGCTTTCGACACGATCGCAACGGCGGCGCCGTTCGATACTGCAAAGCTCGATCGGCTGATGGATGAAGCGGGGCTCGATGTCCTGATCGTCACCTCGCGTCACAATGTGCAGTATCTGCTCGGTGGATATCGTTTCTTCTTCTTCGACGTCATGGAGGCGATTGGCACGAGCCGTTATCTGCCGGTGTTCGTCTATCAGAAGGGGCACCCGGAAAATTCCGCCTACATCGGCAACCGCATGGAAAAATTCGTGCACGCGCTCGGACGGATATGGACGCCGGTTGTCAAGGCGGAGGCGTGGGGAACGATCGACGCGATCGGCCTCGCGATCGATCATGTGAGGAAGCTCGCGGGCTCGGCCAGGCGCGTCGGCATCGAGGCTGGCTTCCTGCCGGCCGACGCCAGGGATCATCTGCATGCCGGCCTTGGCGACGTCGAGTTCCGCGAGGCCCATTTCACGCTGGAACGTCTGCGTGCCGTAAAGTCTCCGACCGAACTGGACCGCATCAGAGAGGCTTCCGAACAGGTCGTTGATGCGATGATCGCCACCTTCAGTGGCTGCGCACCGGGCATGACAAAGAATGACATCGTCGCGCGTCTGCGCCGCGAGGAGCAGGAGCGCGATCTGGTCTTCGAATATTGCCTGATTGCCGCGGGCAAGAGCCATAACCGCGCGCCTTCCAGCCAGCGTCTCGAGCAAGGCGACGTGATCTCGATCGATTCCGGCGGAAACTACCGGGGTTATATCGGTGACCTCAGCCGCATGGGCATCCTGGGTGAGCCCGACAGCGAGCTGCGCGAGTTGCTGCAACAGGTCGAGGACATCCAGCAGGCCGCCCGGCGCGCGATCCGGCCGGGCGCCATGGGTGGCGACATCATCGCGGCGGGCGAGGCGGCCGTCAAAGCTTCGCCGCATCGCGCCGTGCTCGACTTCACCGCACACGGCATTGGGCTCGTCAGCCACGAAGCGCCGCGCCTGACTGCAACAGGTCCGGTGCCTTATTCGCCGTATGACGCCGACCGGCCGGTCGAACGCGGGATGGTGATCTCGATCGAGACCGCGCTGCTGCATCCAACGCGCGGCTACATCAAGCTCGAGGACACACTGATCGTCTCCGAGGTGGGCTGGGAGGCGCCCGGTGACCATGGCAGGGGATGGAATTCGGCCCGTCCCATGGCCTGAAGCGGTTAGTGCAGGGCGGCATTTTGGCTAAGCCACCGATTCAGCTGCAGCGCAGGAGGCGTTTGGCAATATTCGGAATACTAGAAATGTACCCCTGAGTTGCCCGACGTGTCAAGTGGCTCGGTCGACTCTGGCCGCCGCCGGCTACTGTGCATGGGGTTGTTTTCGATATTTTGGCAGCGGCGGTCTTTGCTTCACGTCAGCCTCCCCTCATGCGATGCTTCGAACTGGATGCAGCGGCGGCTTCATGCCGTCCGCTCGCCGGGTCGGCGCCGACGATGGTAAGGTGCAACCGATATCGATTGCCTCCCCATCGACAGAAGCGACCCGATGACCGCTGCCGCCGACGCACTCCGTGACTACGCCCAAAGCATCCTGACCGCCCGTGTCTACGACGTGGCGGTCGAGACGCCGCTCGATCCCATGCCGCGGCTTTCGGAGCGATTGTCGCGTAACGTGTTGCTGAAGCGGGAAGACTTCCAGCCGATCTTCTCGTTCAAGCTGCGCGGCGCCTACAACAAGATCGTCAGGCTGCCGGACGCGCAGCGCAGGCTGGGCGTCATCTGCGCCTCGGCGGGCAATCATGCCCAGGGCGTCGCGCTGTCGGCGCGCAAGCTCGGCATTCCGGCGACGATCGTGATGCCGAGGACGACGCCCGCCATCAAGGTCGAGGCCGTCCGGCGTTTGGGCGCCGACGTTGTCCTGCATGGCGATACGTTCGACGACGCGCAAACCAAGGCCAGGGAGATCGAGGCCGCACGTGGCTTGACCTTTGTGCATCCGTTCGACGATCCCGATGTGATCGCCGGCCAGGGAACGGTCGGGATGGAGATCCTGCGCCAGCATCCCGATCCGATCGAAGCGATCTTCGTGCCGATCGGCGGCGGCGGGCTGGCGGCCGGCGTGGCCGCTTTCGTGAAATTCCTCAACCCGTCGATCAAGGTCGTCGGCGTCGAGCCGGCGGATGCCGCGTCGATGGCGGCCGCGCTCGCCAAGGGCAATGTCGTCGCGCTGGATCAGGTCGGACTGTTCGCCGACGGCGTCGCCGTCCGCAAGGTGGGAACCGAGACCTTCCGGCTCTGCCGCGACCTGCTCGACGAGGTCGTCACGGTGGACACCGATGCCATGTGCGCCGCCATCAAAGACATCTTCGACGACGTGCGATCGGTCGCCGAACCCTCCGGGGCATTGGCGCTCGCCGGCCTCAAGGCCTACGCCGAGCGCGGCGCGCTCAGCGACGGCAGCCTGATTGCCGTCAACAGCGGCGCCAATCTGAATTTCGACCGGCTGCGCACCATTGCCGACCGCGCCGAGGTCGGCGAACATCGCGAGGCGCTGCTTGCGGTGACCGTGCCGGAGAAGCCGGGCAGCTATCGGCACTTCATCCGCATCCTCGGCTCGCGCGCGATCACGGAATTCAACTACCGCTTTGCCGAGACCACCGCGCCGGCGCAACTGTTCGTCGGCATCGCGCTGAGCCGCGGCGAGGCCGAGAAGCGGGAGGTCATGGAGCTGCTTCGGCGCGAAGGCTATCCGATCCTCGATTTGAGCGAGAACGAGATGGCCAAGGACCATGTGCGCTACATGGTGGGCGGTCGCGCTCCGCTGCTCAAGGACGAGGTCATCTACCGCTTCGAGTTTCCGGAGCGTCCGGGCGCGCTGCTGAAATTCCTCGAGAGCCTGGCGCCCGACTGGAATATTTCGCTGTTCCACTATCGCAATCACGGCGCCGACTATGGGCGCATCCTGGCGGGGATCGAGGTCAAGCCTCACGAGCGCGCTCGGTTCGTTCAGGCGCTGGATGCGCTCGGCTATCCCTACTGGAACGAGAGCGAAAATCCGGCCTATCGGCTGTTTCTTTCCGCCGAGAAGGGATGAAGCACCGGGCGCTTCCGTCGACCGACGGTCAGCGATCGGCCGTCAATTGCTGGCGATAACGCTCGGCGTCCCAATTGAGCAGCGCACGCTCGTTCTCTGCCGTCAGATAATTGACCCGTGCGGTCAGGGGCAGGCGGCAGGTGACCAATGCGAGACAGCTCAGCATGGCTTCCGCGCCGTCGCTCGCGTCCTCGCGGATGAGGCTGCCGAGGTCGGGGACGAGAAGCGCAACCGGCGGCGGCAGTCCGTTCGCGGTGGTCTGCGCGATCATGGCGCTCAGCTTCTCGCGATGCTCCAGGACCGGCAGGCCCGGGCCGAGGAAGACGACGTGATCAGGATACAGCGAGCCGCTGGTCGCGATCGCGCGGCTGTAGCGGTCGGTGGCAATGTCGTGGCCGCGAGGATCCCGCGGCAGGCGATAGTTGCTGCCGGCGCAGATCGTGCGGAGCGCGTCATGATCTGCCGACGGCGCGCTGCGCTGCGCGAGGGCGAGACGTTGCTCGACCTCGGCGACCAAAGCCTCGGCGGCGTCGCAGCTGGCCGCACCGACCACCAGGCCGTGATTGCCGAGGATCAGGACGTCGACCGCATCATCGGCGATCGCGTCGCTGACGGCGCGCGCGAGCGGCAGCCCCGGGTGGTGATAGTCGAGGTAACGCCACGCCAGTCCGTCCAGGCGCCGGGCAAATTCGTCGCGGGCGTCGATGCGCACCGCCCATGCGATGGTGTTGACGGAATGGACGTGCAGCACGATCCGCTGCGGCATCAGCGCATGCAGCGAGGTCTCGATCGAGGCGCGCAGCGTCGTCCCGGCGTTCGGCGCCAGCGGCACGCGTTCGTCGCCATGCATCAGCGCCGCGCGCGCGGCCGACAAGGCGACCGGCACGAAAATCTCCTTGTCCTCGGCATCGGCGAGCCAGGTCCCCGACGCCTTCACCCACAGCACGTCGCCATCCTTGACCGACGAATTGCCGCCGGCGCCTTGCACCAGCAGGATATTCCTGCCGACCCGTGCCGACATGCGGCGCAGTTCATCCAGCATTTGAGGCGGTCGCATCGGGGCTGTTCTCACCAGGTCAGATGGTCCATCGTCCAGTGCGGCATCCGCGCCGCTGTGCCGGCCACGGTCTTGATCGCCCGCGGCAGATCGCTCGCTTGGGCAAGCGTCGCGCGGTGAGCGCCGGAGCCGATCAGCAGGGTCAGCATGCCGGCGGTGCGTCCGCCGGCGATATCGTGATCGAGGGAGTCGCCGATGACGAGGATCCGTTCCGGCGGCGGATGCCCTAATTGATCGAGCGCGGCGGCAAACATCGGCGGATGCGGCTTGCCGACGAACAGCACGGTGCCGCCGAGCGAATGATAGAATGCGGCGAGCGCGCCCGGCGCGGGGATCAGGCCCGCGACGCCGAACATCACGAGATCGGGATTGGCGCACAGCATCGGCAGTTGGCGCGCGGCAGCGATTGCCAGCAGCCCACGCCATTGCTCGGGCTTGGCCGCGTCATCGTCGAGACCGCCGAGCAGGATGAAATCGGCCTCGCGCATGTTGGAGACCACCACTAGGTCGGTGCCGTCGACGATCGAGCGGTCACCGTCGCGCGAGATCAGGAAGCAGGCGCGTCCGAGCTCGGCAAAGGGAGCCTGCTCGCGCGCATGCAGGCCGCGCCAGGTGACCTCGCCCGAGGACAGCACGCCGTCATAGGCGTCGGACGGCAGGCCGAGCGTCGCGAGCCGCCGCTGGTTGCTGCCGGCGCGCTTGCCGGAATTGGACAGGATCAGAATCCGTTTGCCGGCTTCGCGCAGCCGCGCCACGCACTCCAGCGCCGCGGGGAACACCGCCAGCCCCTCATGCAGCGTGCCCCACTGGTCGAGCAGCACATGATCGAAGCGGTCGGCGATGGCGTGAAGGCCGGCGATCGCGGTCGCGTCGGCCCTCATGGCGGGCCTCCGTTCAGCGCGAGCAGTGCGGCGCCGTAGCTTGCTTCGGTCTGCTCGGCGACCGAGACGGGAACGCCGAGAATGCGGTGCCGGATCCTGGTCCATGCGTCGTTCTTCGCGCCGCCGCCGATGCCGATGACGCGGCGCAGGCGCGGCGCACCGAGCCGCACCAGCTGGCGGTAGGCGAGGGCTTCCACCGCGGCGATGCCCTCGAGCAGCCCTTGGAAGAAGCGGCAATCTTCCGCCGGACGCGGCGTGACCCGCGCGGCCAGCGCCGGATCGGCGATCGGAAAGCGTTCGCCGGGTTTTGGAAGTGGATAATAGTCGAGTCCCGTCGGCTGGTCCGGCGTCAGCTGCGGTGTCAGCCGCTGCATCTCGGCGGCGGTGAAATGCACCAGCAGCGCGGCGCCGCCGGAGTTCGAGGCGCCGCCGGCGAGCCAGCGTTCGCCGAGCCGGTGCGAATAGACGCCCTGATCGGCCGCGAAGATCGGCTGGGTCGCAAGCTGCTTCACCACCAGCGTGGTACCGAGCGAGGTAACGGCATCGCCCGGCTGGTCGGCGCGCGTTGCGATGAAGGCCGCAACGCCATCGGTGGTGCCGGCGGCGACCTGCGCCGTGGGCGGCAGTCCCAGCGACAGCGCGACCTGCGGATCCATCTCGGAAAATGGCGTGCCCGGCACCAGCACTTCGGGGAGCAGATCGTCGCGCACGCCGAGCTGTTCGAGCCAGGATGGCCAGGCACGCGCGACCGGGTCGTAGCCGAGCTTCAGCGCGTTGTTCTCGTCGCTAATGCCATGATGGCTCGCGAGCCGGCCGGCGATCCAGTCCGCCTGGTGAACGGCGTGGCGCGCATCGCCGATATAGTCATGGCTCAGCAGATAGAGCAGCTTGGCCAGCGCGCTGCTCGCCCCATGCGCGCCGCTCTCGCGCGGGGCGACCGCCGCGACGCGCGCCGCCTCACGCGTGGCGCGGGCATCATTGTACATCAGCCCCGGCGAGCAGGGGCGGCCGGCGGCGTCGACCAGCAGCAGCGTGCCCGACGTGCCGTCGACGACGATGCGCGTGACGTCGCCGAGAGCGACGGTCTCGCCGAGCTTGCGGATGGCCGCCGTCGCGGCCTGCCACCACAGCTCCGGTGTCTGGTCGATGGCGTCGCCGTCGACGCGCGGCGCGGGCAGCGCGACGGACGCGAAGCCGCGGATGCCGCCGTGCGGATCGATGGCACAGGCGCGCACGCCGCCGGTTCCGACATCGATGCCGAGATACAAACCTCCCATGCGACCTCATCGCTCTCTGGTGCGCGCGCGTCGACATTGGTTGCGCTGCAGCACGTTTGGGGGATTGACGCCCCGTTCGGCCTCTGCAATTTTTTGCAGGACGTGAAGAAATTTGCAAGCGGACTTTTCCTGATATGGCACCCCCGCCCGACAGGCTGCCGGTGATCGACGGCGAGGCGTCGCTCGCGACGCGCGCGGCGTGGCTGTATTTCGCGGCGGGGCTGACCCAGTCCGAGGTCGCCGATCGCCTCAACATCCAGAGCACCAAGGCGCATCGCCTGATCGCGCGCGCCAGCCGCGAGGGCATGATCCGCGTGTTCGTCGAGGGACCGGTCGCCGAATGCGTCGCGCTGGAGAACGATATCGCGCAGCGCTTCGGCCTCTCGTTCTGCCGCGTCGCGCCTGATCTCGGCGAGGGCGATCTGCCGCTGAAGGCGCTGGCGCTGGAAGGCGCGAGCTTCCTGCGCCAGACCCTCGAGCGCGGCCAGGACAAGGTGATCGGCTTCGGCCATGGCCGCACGCTCGCGGCGGTCGTGGAGCAGATGCCGCAGACGCCGGCGCGCGATGCGCAGTTCGTATCACTGCTCGGCGGACTGACGCGGAAATTTGCCGCCAATCCGTTCGACGTGATTCACAAGCTCGCCGAGCGCACCGGCGCGGAAGCCTATCTGCTGCCGGTACCGGTGTTCGCCAATTCGGTCGCCGACCGCGCCGTGCTGATGCAGCAATTCGGAATCGCCGACGTGTTCGCGCTGGCGCGCAAGGCCTCGCTGCTGTTCGTCGGCATCGGCCAGGTCAGCCGTGACGGCTTCCTGGTGTCGAGCGGCATGATCAAGCCCGACGAGGTCGTCGAGCTGAAGCGCGTCGGTGCCTGCGCCGACCTGCTCGGGCATTTCTTCAGCGCCGACGGAACGGTGCTGGACACCGATCTGTCGGCCCGCGCTACCTCCATGAGCATGCCCGACCTCAGGAAGCACCGGATCGTCGCCATCGCCGGCGGGCCGGCCAAGGTGACCGCGCTGCGCGGCGTGCTGCGCAGCGGCGTTCTGCACGGCCTCATCATCGACGAAGCGACCGCAAAGGCGCTCGCCACCGACAAGCCGGAGACCACATCCGGCAAGACAAGAAGCAAGACCCGGAAGGACACATAAAACAAAGCGTCAACAAGGAGAGGAAATACATGTTCGATCGCGAGAAGAATCTGTTCGACTCCTACGCTGCCAAACGCATCAGCCGCCGCGATCTCCTGGACGGCGCCGCCAAGCTCGGCATCGCGGGGATCGCCGCCAACGCCGCTTTCGCCTCCTCGATGTCGAAGGCGATGGCCGCCGACTTCAACTGGAAGGCCCAGAGCGGCAAGAGCGTCAAGCTGCTGCTCAACAAGCACCCCTATGTCGACGCGATGATCGGCGACATCGAGGCGTTCAAGACGCTCACCGGCATGAACGTCACCTACGACATCTTCCCGGAGGACGTCTATTTCGACAAGGTGACGGCGGCGCTGTCGTCGAAGTCGGACCAGTACGATGCCTTCATGACCGGCGCCTACATGACCTGGACCTATGGTCCGGCGGGCTGGATCGAAGACCTCAACACCTACATCAAGGATCCCGCCAAGACCAATCCGGCCTTCGCCTGGGACGACGTGCTGCCGGGCCTGCGCGCCTCGACCGCGTGGGACGGCGTCGCCGGCTCGGAGCTCGGCTCGGGCAAGGCCAAGCAGTGGTGCATCCCCTGGGGCTATGAGCTGAACAACATCACCTACAACCGCAACGTCTTCGACAAGGTGGGCGTCAAACCGCCGAAGAACCTCGACGAGATGCTGGAGGTCGCGGCCAAGATCACCAAGGACGCCGGCGGTCCCTACGGCGTCGGCGTGCGCGGCTCGCGCTCCTGGGCGACCATCCATCCCGGTTTCCTGTCGGCCTATTCGAACTTCGGCCAGAAGGATTTCGTGATGGAGGGCGGCAAGCTGAAGGCCGCGATGAACACCAAGGCCTCGAAGGATTTCCACGACAAATGGGTCAAGATGATCCAGACCTCGGGCCCGAAGAACTGGTCGACCTACACCTGGTACCAGGTCGGCACCGATCTCGGCGCCGGCGCCTCGGGCATGATCTTCGACGCCGACATCCTCGGCTACTTCATGAACGGCGGCGACAACAAGGAGAAGGGGCATCTCGGCTACGCGCCATTCGCGGCCAATCCGGCCGCCAAGGCGCCGACCCCGAACGTCTGGATCTGGTCGCTCGCGATGTCGAGCTTCTCCAAGCAGAAGGAGGCGGCCTGGCTGTTCATGCAGTGGGCGGCATCCGTCGAGCACGACCTGTTCGGGGCGCGCAAGATGGACTTCGTCAATCCGGTGCGCGCATCGGTGTGGAAGGACAGCGAATTCCGCGACCGCATCGCGAAATCCTATCCCGGCTATCTCGAGCAGCACGACATGTCGTCGCCCGGCGCCAAGATCTACTTCACGGCGCAGCCGCTGTTCTTCGACCTGACGACGGAATGGGCCGCCTCGCTGCAGAAGATGGTGGCCAAGGAGGTCAGCGTCGACGAGGGGCTCGACAAGCTCGCCGACAGCATCAACCGCCAGCTCAAGCAGGCCGGTCTCGGCTGACGGATCAACTGTGCGGTGCCTGATCCCCCGCACCGCACCCATCCGCCGGCTCGGACCCTTGTCCCATCCGAGCCGGCGGCGTTTGCCAGCCGAACGCGATCTCTTATCATCATGAGCATGGTCCAACTTCTCCAGACGAACGCGCAGGCAGCGCCGGCCAAACCAAGGCCGCGTGTGCGCCTCTTGCCCTATCTGCTCAGCCTGCCGGCGCTGCTCGTCTGCGTGGCGATCCTGGTTCCGTTCGTGACCGCGGCGGTCTACTCGCTGCAGCGCTACCGGCTGAACCTGCCTCATCTGCGCGGCTTCATCGGCGCCGGAAACTACATCGACTTCCTGTCCGACCCGGCGTTCTGGAATACGTTCCGCGTCTCGATCACCTATACTGTGGTCACGGTCGTGCTCGAGCTGCTGCTCGGTCTTGGCATCGCGCTGCTGCTGCGCCGGCCGACCCGCTTCCACAACGCGGTGTCGATCATGCTGCTGCTGCCGCTGATGACGGCGCCGGCGATCGCCGCGCTGATGTGGAAGCTGATGACCAATCCGAGCTTCGGCATCCTGTCCTATCTGGTCGGCCTGTTCGGCGTCACCGATTTCAAATGGGCCTCCGATCCATCGAGTGCGCTGTTCACGGTCGTGCTGGTCGATGTCTGGGTCTACACGCCGTTCATCATGATCCTGCTGCTGGCGGGGCTGCGCTCGCTGCCGCGGCAGCCGTTCGAAGCCGCGGCACTCGACGGCGTGCCGGCGAGCTTTGTGTTCTTCCGCATCACGCTGCCGATGCTGGCGCCCTACATCATCACGGCGTCGCTGTTCCGGCTGCTCGATTCGATCCAGCAGTTCGACATCATCTATGCGATGACGCAGGGCGGGCCGGGTGACCGGCTGATGGTATTCCAGGTGCAGGCCTATCTGGAATTCTTCCAGTACACCAATGTCGGCAGATCGGCGGCGCTGTTGATGATCCTCTGGCTGATCACCAACATCCTGTCGAACATCTTCATCAAGAACTGGCTGCGGTTGCGCGCGCGTGCGCACGGTCACGCGTGACGGGGAGGGGCGCAATGGAACATTCCAGCCTTGCCGGTCGCATCTTCCGCGGTGTGGCGCTCACGCTGATCCTGATTTTCTTCATGTTTCCGATCGTCTGGATCTTCCTGATGTCGTTCCAGACCAACGAGCAGATCCTGCGGATCCCGCCGCGGATCCTGTTCGAGCCGACGCTTGCCAATTACGAGGCCCTGATCTCCGGCCAGCTGCGCACCGCGGCCGGCAATCTGCAGATCTCCTTCATGCGCAACCTCTTCAACAGCGTCGTACTGTCGAGCGCGGCGGTGCTGCTGGCGCTGCTGCTCGGCGTGCCGGCGGCCTATGCCTTTGCGCGCTTCAAATTCCGCCTCGGCGAGAGCATCGCCTTCACGCTGCTGTCATTCCGCTTTGCGCCGCCGCTGCTCGTGCTGCTGCCGCTGTCGCTGTACTATCAGGAGCTCGGACTGAACGACACCTACTTCGGGATCGTCTGGGTCTACCAGCTGATCGCGCTGCCGCTGATCCTGTGGATCGTGCGCGGCTATTTCGAGGATATCAGCCCTGATATCGAGCATGCCTACCGACTGGCCGGGCATTCCTGGCGCGAGGCCTTCACGAGAATCGCGGTGCCGCTGGCAGGACCGGGGATCGCCGCGGCGGGACTGCTGTCGTTCATCTTCTGCTGGAACAATTTCGTCTTCGCGCTGATCCTGGCCTCCGCCGACAAGCAGCCGGTGACGGTCGGCGCGCTCGCCTTCGTCACCGCGTCCGGTATCCAGTACGGCCAGATCGCGGCGGCGATCGTGCTGTCTGTGACGCCGACGCTGTTGCTTGCGCTCTATGCGCAGCGCTATCTGGTCGAGGGTCTCTCGCTCGGCGCGGTGAAAGGCTGATCCGATGGCGCGTCTCGAAATCAATTCGGTGAGCAAGGCGTTCGGTGCGGCACGGCCCGCCGACGGATTGTCGCTGGCTGTCGAGCCCGGCGAGATCGTGGCGGTGTTCGGACCGTCCGGCAGCGGCAAGACCGTGCTGCTGCGCATGATCGCGGGCATGTTCGAGCCCGACGACGGCGACATCCTGGTCGGCGGCCGCTCGGTCGTCGGCGCTCCGCCCGAACGGCGTGGGATCGGCATGGCATTCCAGAACTTTGCCTTGTTCCCGCACATGACCGCCCGCGACAATATCGCAAGCGGCCTGCGCGCCAGGGCCGGCGGCGGCGATGTCGCCGGCCGCGTTGCCGCGATCAGCAGGCTGCTCAAGATCGAGCATGTGCTCGGCCACGCACCGCGCGAATTGTCGAACGGACAGAAGCAGCGCACGGCGCTGGCGCGGGCGCTGATCGGCAATCCGGATGTTCTGCTGCTGGATGATCCGCTGCGCAATGTCGACGCCAAGCTGCGCTACGAGATGCGGCTCGAGCTGCCGAACCTGCTGCGGCGCGGCACTGCCGCCGTGCTCTACGTCACCCAGGACTATCGCGAGGCGATGGCGATCGCCGACCGCATCGCGGTCTTGATCGACGGCCGGCTCGCGCAGGTCGCAACGCCTGCCGATATCTACGCCCAGCCCGCATCGGTCGCGGTCGCGCGCCTGTTCGGCGATCCGACCATCAACCTCGCCGAGGTCTCGCCGGCGGCGGAGCACGGCATGCTGTCGGCTGACATCGCCGGCGCCCGGATGCGGCTCGGTGCGGCCGATGGCGCAGCGCCTGCCGGTGCATGTTGGCTCGGCGTCCGGCCCGAGGATATCGCGGTCTCGTCGGCATCCACCGACGACGCCATCCCGGCGCGCATTCTTGCGATCACGCCGATGCACGAGAAGGCGGTGCTGCTGCTTCGTCTTGCCGACGGAACGGAATGGCTGGCGGCGCTGCCGCCGGATGCACCGCAAGGCGCGGCTGACGATGCCGTGTTCGTCCGCTTCGCGCCCGACGCCGCGATGCTGTTCGATCGCGCGACCGGGCTGCGGATCGGGGCGTCGCACCGGCTCAAAGCGGCATAGGAGCGGATGGTCATGGACATGCTCGAGCTTCGAGGCATCGACAAGGTCTATCGCAGCCGCGGCAAGGAGCCGGTGCATGCGGTGCGCGCGCTCGACATGGCGGTCGAGAAGGGCGAGATCGTCGCACTGTTGGGATCGTCGGGCTGCGGCAAGACCTCGACATTGCGCATGATCGCAGGCTTCGAGGACGTCTCTGCCGGATCGATCGCGCTCGGCGGGCGGCGGATCCACGAGCTGCCGCCGGCGCGGCGCAAGGTCGCGATGGCGTTCGAGGGCTACTCGCTCTATCCGCCGCTCACGGTCCGCGAGAACATCGCTTTCGCGCTGAAATCCGCCCAGCTGCCGCGCGCGGAAGTAACGCGTCGCGTCGACGAGATCGTCCGCCTGGTCGAGATCGAGGACATCCTCGACAGCTATCCGCGCGCGATCTCAGGCGGCCAGCAGCAGCGCGTGTCGCTGGCGCGGGCGCTGGTACGCGACGCCGATCTTTATCTGCTCGATGAGCCGATGGGACAGCTCGAACCGCAGCTGCGCGCGGTGCTGCGCGGCCGGATCAAGAGCCTGCTTGCCGAGCGCGGCATGACCGCGATCTTCGTCACCCACGACCAGACCGAAGCGAGTGCGCTGGCCGACCGCATCGCTGTCATGGAAGGCGGCGTGCTGCAGCAGTTCGCAAGCGAGAAGGAGCTGAAGGGCCGGCCAGCCAATCTGTTCGTTGCAAGCTTCATCGGCGAGCCGCCGATGAACCTGCTCGAGGCTGGCGTGACGCGGTCGGATGGCGGCTTCCGCCTGTCGGTCGGAACCGACATGCGTTTCGATATCGCCGGCGCCGGACTTGACGTTGAGGCGGCGAAGACGCTCGCGGCCACGCCGCAGGTGCGGATCGGCATTCGTCCGCAGAAGATCGTGGTCGGGACCGGTGACGTCAGGGTCAAGGTCGTCTCCAACCAGTGGCTCGGCGATCAATCGCATGTCGCCGGCGATTGCGGCGGCCGCATGCTGATCGCGGTCACGCCGGGCCGCGTCGCCGCGCGGCCGGGAGAGATCATCTCGTTCGCGCTGGAGCCGCGTCACCTGCACATCTTCGGCGGCGACGGGACCTGCATTCGCCATGCGGAGGGAGCGTGACGATGACCGCTTCGGCCAGCCGCGACGTCATCATCGGCATTGACGCCGGCACCTCCCTGATCAAGGCAGTGGCGTTCACGCTGACCGGCGAGCAGCTTGCCGATGTCTCGCGGCCGAACGCGTACGTTAGCCCGGCGAGCGGCCATGTCGAGCAGGACATGGCGCAGACCTGGAGCGATACGGTCGCGGTCATTCGTGCGCTGGCGAAGTCAGTGCCTGACCTGTCGGCGCGGATCGCGGCGATCGCGGTGACCGGGCAGGGCGACGGCACCTGGCTGATCGATGACGACGGCCGGCCGGTTGCGCCGGCGCTGCTGTGGCTCGACTCGCGCGCCGGGCGGCTGGTCGAGGAGATTCGGGCCGGCGAGCGCAACGCATCGCTCTATCGCCGCACCGGCTCCGGGCTCAATGCCTGCCAGCAGGGGCCGCAACTGGCGTGGCTGCAGGCCCATATGCCCGACACGATCGCCAGCGCGGCAACGGCCTTCCACTGCAAGGACTGGCTTTATTTCCTGCTCACCGGTGAACGCGCAACCGATCCGTCGGAAGCCACGTTCTCCTGCGGTGATTTCCGCAAGCGAGCCTTCGATGCGGAGACCGCGCGGTTGATCGGTATCGCCGACCTGACGCGCCTGTTCCCGCCGGTTGTTGACGGCGCGGTCATGACGCATCCGCTGACAGCGGCCGCCGCCATCGAGATCGGCCTGCCGGAAGGTGTGCCGGTCTGCCTCGGCTATGTGGACGTGATCTGCAACGCGCTCGGCGCCGGGCTCTACGATCCGTCACCCGATGTCGGCTGCACGATCATCGGCTCGACCGGCATGCATATGCGGCTGGTGCCGAGCGCCGACGCTGTGACGCTGAACCGGGAGGCAACCGGCTATACCATGCCGTTCCCCGTGCCCGGTCATTATGCCCAAATGCAGTCCAACATGGCGGCGACGCTGAACATTGACTGGATGCTCGATCTCGCCTGCGACATGCTGGCGGCGGAAGGCGTGACGCGCACGCGCGCCGAGCTGATCCGCCGGCTCGACGATCAGGTGCTGCGGGCGAGGCCCGGCGAGGTGCTGTTCCATCCGTTCATCTCCGATGCCGGCGAGCGCGGTCCGTTCGTCGCGCATGAGGCCAGCGCGCAATTTTTCGGCCTGCGCTCGCGCCACCGCTATGGCGACTTGATGCGCGGCGTGATGGAGGGCCTGGCCTTCGCCGCACGGGATTGTTACGCGGCGATGGGGTCGCTGCCGCGCGATGTCAGGATCACAGGCGGCGCGGCGAAGAGCCGTGCGCTCGGCGCCATCCTCGGGGCCGCACTGGATTGCGACGTCCGCATCTGCAGCCGCGCCGAGGCCGGCGCCGCAGGCGCTGCGATGATTGCGGCGGTCGCGATCGATGCCTATCCCGACATGCGCGCCTGTGCCGAGCAGTGGGTCGCGCCGCATCTAAGTGCGCCGCAATCGCCGGACGCCGCGCTGGCGAAGCGCTATGCCAGCATCTTCCCGACCTATCTCGAGGCAAGGCTGGCGTCGCGGCCGGTCTGGAAGCAACTCGCCGCGCTGCGCGCCGGAGGCGATCATGTCTAAGTCCATCGCCATCGTCGGCGACCGCTTCATGCTGCCCTCGGTGTTCGCCGAGCACATCCGATCGGCCTGCGGCGATGGCGTCGATATCCGCACCCTGGAGCAGCCCTGGCCGGACGAGCCGATGGAGCACGGTTACGCCGGCTCGAAGCTCGACGGCCTGAAGGAATTCATGGGGCAGCCCGACGAGATCATCGGCTTCATCGGTGATGCCGAGCTGCTCGTCACGCATCTGGCGCCGATCTCGCGGTCGATGCTGGAGCGGCTGCCGAAGCTGAAGTTCATCGCGGTGTCGCGCGGCGGCCCGGTCAACATCGACATGCAGGCGGCGCGCGACCACAACGTGCTGGTGGTCAATACGCCCGGCCGCAATGCGGGTGCGGTCGCGGAGTTCACCATCGGCGCGATCCTCGCCGAGACGCGCCTGATCCGCAGCGGTCACGAGGCGCTGCGAGGCGGGGAATGGCGCGGCGATCTCTATCGCGCCGACCGTACCGGGCGCGAGCTCGGCGAGATGACGGTCGGCATTGTCGGCTATGGCGCGATCGGCAGTCGCGTAGTCAAGCTGCTGAAGGCCTTCGGCTGCAAGATCCTGGTCGCCGACCCCTATGTCCAGCTCAGCGCCCAGGACCGCAATGACGGCGTCGAGCACGTCGCGCTCGGCGAATTGCTCGGCCGCGCCGACGTCGTCACGCTGCACGCGCGGGTGACGCCGGAGACCACCCGTTTCATCGGGCGCGAGGCTCTGGCGCGGATCAAGCCGGGCGCGTTCCTGATCAACACCGCGCGCGGTCCGCTGGTCGACTACGAAGCGCTGCATGATGCGCTGGCATCGGGGCATCTCGGCGGCGCCATGCTCGACACCTTCGCGGTCGAGCCGGTTCCGGCGGACTGGCCGCTCTTGCAACTCCCCAACGTCACGCTGACGCCGCACATCGCCGGCGCCTCCGTGCGTACCGTCACCGTGGCCGCCGTGCAGGCGGCCGAAGAGGTTCGCCGCTTCCTGGCCGGCGAGCCGCCACGCAATCCGTGCTGAAGAGAAAGGCAGTTCGTATGACCCGAGAGGAACGACAATTGCGCGAGGCGATCATCGCCAAGTGCCGGTGGATGAATGCGTCGGGTCTCAACCAGGGGACATCGGGCAACATCTCCGCCCGCTACAAGGACCGGATGCTGATCACGCCGTCGGCGACGCCCTACGATTCGATGAAGCCGGAGATGATCGCCTCGATGCCGCTCGAAGGCGACTATGGTGCGTGGGAGGGGCCGCTGCAGCCGTCCACCGAATGGCGCTTCCATCTCGACATCACGCGCGCCCGGCCCGATGTCGGCGCCATCGTCCATACTCACTCGACTTACGCGACCGTGCTCGCGATCGCGCGCAAGCCGATCCCGGCCTGCCATTACATGATGGCGGCGTTCGGCGGCACCGAAATCCGCTGCGCCGGCTATGCGCGCTACGGCACCAAGGAATTGTCCGATCATGCGATTGCGGCGCTCGAAGGCCGCAATGGCTGCCTGCTCGCCAATCACGGCATGATCGCGCTCGGCGCCAATCTCGACAAGGCGATGTGGCTCGCGGTCGAGCTCGAGACCATCGCGCGTCAGTACTACCTCTCGCTGGCGCTCGATTCGCGCGTCATCCTGACCGACGAGGAGATTGCCGACACCGCGAAGGGGTTCTCCACTTACGGTCTGCAGGCGCCGAAGCCGAACAAGGCCCGCGCGACCGCAAAGGCGGCGCCGCGCCGCGCCGAGAAACGGCGCAGCAGCAAGCGATGACGGGCACTGCGCCGGTCGCAGGTACGGATCACGGGCTGGTCGATATCGCGGTGATCGGTGGCGGCATCAACGGTGCCGGCATCGCCCGCGACGCCGCCGGCCGCGGCCTGAAGGTGCTGCTCTGCGAGAAGGATGATTTCGCCGAGGGCACCTCGTCGCGCTCGGGCAAGCTGATCCATGGCGGGCTGCGCTATCTCGAATATTACGAGTTCCGCCTGGTGCGCGAGGCGCTGATCGAGCGCGAGGTGCTGCTCGCGTCGGCGCCGCACATCATCTGGCCGATGCGCTTCGTGCTGCCGCATTCGCCGGAGCAGCGGCCGGCGTGGCTGGTCCGCACCGGGCTGTTGCTCTACGACCATCTCGGTGGCCGCAAGCAGCTGCCGGCGAGCCGTAGCCTGGATCTGTCGCGCGCTCCGGAGGGCGCGCCGCTGCGTCAGGAGTTCCGGCGAGGCTTCGAATATTCGGACTGCTGGGTCGATGACAGCAGGCTGGTGATCCTCAATCTGATCGATGCCGCGCAGAACGGCGCCTGCATCCTGCCGCGCACGCGGGCGGTGCGCGCGCGCCGCGACGGCGAGACCTGGCTGCTCGACATGCACGGCGACGACGGCACAACGCAGGTCGTGCGGTCGCGCGCGTTGGTCAACGCCGCCGGGCCGTGGGTTCAGGATGTCATCCAGGGCGTGGCGGGCCTGAACTCGGCCCAGAGCGTACGGCTGGTCAAGGGCAGCCATATCGTGGTGCCGAAATTCTGGAGCGGGCCGCAGGCCTATCTGTTGCAGAACAGCGATCGCCGGGTGATCTTCGTTAATCCCTATGAGGGCGATCTCGCGTTGATCGGCACCACGGACATTCCCTATCACGGCCGCGCCGAGGACGTCGCGATCGGCGAGAACGAGACCGATTACCTGTTGCAGGTCTTGCGCCGCTATTTCCGAACGCCGCCGCAGGCTGGCGAGATCGTGCACGCGTTCTCCGGGGTCCGGCCGCTCTACGACGACAACGCCGACAATCCGTCGGCCGTGACGCGCGACTATGTGTTCGAGGTTCACGGCGCGCGGGATATGCCGCCGCTGCTCTCGATCTTCGGCGGCAAGATCACGACCTACCGCCGGCTGGCGGAGCAGGCGCTGCAGCGCCTCGCGCCGTGGTTTCCGAAGCTGTCGTCGGCCTGGACCGCGGATCGGCCGCTGCCGGGCGGCGACATCGGCGGCAGCTTCGATGAATTCGCAAATCGGCTGGCGCGCGACTATCCCGATTTGCCGCGAACGCTCGTCCATCACTATGCCCGTCTCTATGGGACGCGCGCGCGCCAACTGCTGGGTCCGGTCCGCAGCGCCGCCGACCTGGGCCGTCATTTCGGCGGCGAGTTCTATGAATGCGAAGCGGCGTATCTCCGCAAGAATGAGTGGGCGAGGCGGCCTGCCGACTTCCTGGACCGGCGCACCAAGCACGGCTTGCACTTGACGCCCGCGCAGCGGGTCGCGTTCGAGAGCTACCTCTAGGACGCTAGAGCTACCTCTAGGACGCCATTTGCTCCAAGTGCGTCACGCAATCGTTTTCAAATACAGGCTCGTATCGAAATATTTGCTTGCTGGCGTAAAGTCCTTGATGCCGGCATTGGCCATGAAGAAGTCGGTCGATTGCTGCAGCCAGTTGGTGACCGTGCCGTCGGAATACATCCGCTTCCAGTCCCGTGACGAGAACATCTTCTGCGCCTTGAACGATTCGTCGATGTCGGCCATCGGCGTCTGGCTGTAATGGCCCTTCTGCAGCTTTTCCATCGCTTCGGTGCTGTTCGCGATGATGTAGTCATTGGCATCGGCCCAGCCACGGATCAGCTTCGCCAGCGTTTCCTTGTTGGGCTCGTAATAGTCGTTGGCCGCGGCCCAGCCGCCGATGATCGCGGCCTTCGGATAATAGGCTGAGGCGTCAGCGAGCTTGACCGCGCCCGGCACCTTGTCGCGAACCGTCACGTTGAAAGGCACCCAGAGCGCGACGGCAGGCACTGCGCCTGAAATGAAGGCGGTTACGGCGGCCGGCATGGTCTGGTTGACGAGTTCGACCTGTTTGGGATCGACCTTGTTCGCGCGCAGCGCGGTGTCCAGGAACACATGCGCGGTGGTGCCGGTCGCAGTTGCGATCCGCTTGCCCTTCAGGTCCTCGAATGACTTGATGCCCTGATCGCCGCGCACCCAGAGCTGTGCGGTCGCGACCTCGATGTCGTTGATCAGGAAGACCTTGCCCTGGCCGCGGGCGGGGAAGTTCGAGAGCACGGCGCCCGTCGCCAGCACGTCGAGGCTGCCGCCGATCAGCGCCTGGAAGATTTCGAGGCCGGTATTGAACTGCCGCAGCTCGAGATCCAGTCCCTGCTTTTCGAAGGAGCCGCGGTCCATGCCGGTCCAGATCTGGCCGTCGACGGCAACGGTGTGCAGATAGCCGACCCGAACTTTTGTCTTTGCCTGCGCAATCGCAGGCGCTGAGGCGGTGAAGGACCCCAGGGCAAGCCCGGCCGTCGTGGTCAGAAATTGTCGCCGATCCATAGGTCGTCCTCCGCTGTGTTGTTATTCCGAGAATGAGACCGGACGCATCTGCGCCTGCTGGGCGCGATACTCGTCCATCACGAGATGCTTGATATAGCTTCGCAGTTCGCCGAATTCCGGCCGCTCCTGGATCGATTCATCGCGCGGATAGGCGAACGGCACGTCGATGATCTGCCTGATCCGCGCCGGCCGCGCGGTCACCACCACGATACGGGACGCGAGATAGATCGCCTCCTCCACGGAGTGGGTGATCAGCATGACCGTCTTGCCTTCGGTCTGGAGCACCTTCAGCAGCAGGTTCTGCATGTTGGAGCGGGTCTGGGCGTCGAGCGCACCGAACGGCTCGTCCATCAGCAGGAACTGCGGCTTGACCGCGTAAGCCCGCGCGATTGCGAGCCGCTGACGCATGCCGCCGGACAAGTGCTTCGGATGGGAGTTGGCGAAGTCGGACAGGCCCATCAGGCCGAGATAGTGATCGCAGATCGAATCGCGCTCGCCGCCCGCGACGTGATTGGCTCGGAGCGTCAGGCCGAAAGCGATGTTCTGTTTCACCGTCAGCCACGGGAAGACGCCATATTCCTGGAAGATGACGCCGCGCTCGGGACCGGGACCCGTGACGGGCTGTCCGTCGAACAGCACGCTTCCGGTCGTCGGCTTCTGGAAGCCGGCGAGCATGCTCATCATCGTGGTCTTGCCGCAGCCTGAAGGGCCGATCACTGCGATGAAATCGCCATCGTTGATATCGTAGCTGACATCCTCGACGACGTTGAGGCGTCCCTTCGGGGTCTCGAAGGCAAGCGAAACCTTGTCGAACTGTGCACGCGTGGTCATGCGATGGCCCGATCCTGCCAGACCAGCAACCGGGCCGTGATCTTGCGCAGGATCATGTCCATAATCAGCGCGATCAGGCCGATGCAGATGATGCCGACATAGATGACGTCGAGCAGGAAGTAGGTCGATGCATTCTGGATCATGGCGCCAAGCCCACGCTGGGCTGCGATCAGTTCGGATGCCACCAGCGTCGCCCAGGCTACCCCAAGCGCGACCCGCAGCGCGGTGAGGATGTGCGGAACGGTGAGGGGAATGATGACCTTGCGGAAGATTTCCGCCTGATTGGCGCCGAGCGTCTGCGCCACGCGGATATAGAGCGGCGTGATCTGCGAGACCCCCTCATACATGACGATCACGCCGGAGAAGAACGAGGCGTAGAACAGGATGACGAGCTTTGCGAGCTCGTCCACGCCGAAATAGACGATGACGAGCGGGATCAGCGCGATCGGCGGCAGCGCGCGGAAGAAATTGATCATGGGGTCGGCGAAGGTGCGGGCCGGGCGATACCATCCGAGCAGAAAGCCGACTGGCACCGCGACCAGAATTCCAAGCGAGACGCCGAAAAAGACGCGCCTGGTCGAGGCGAAGATGTCGATCAAAAGGCCTTCCTTGGTGAGAAGCTCGACGAACTTCGCGGCGACCTGGTGCGGGGCGGGGATCAGCGATGCGTTGACGAAGCCGCTCCAGCGCACGGCATACCAGAGCAGGATCGCACCGACCCACGGTATCAACCCGAGACCAAAGCGTCTCACGCCAGCTCCGTTCATTCGACGCGTCCACCCAGATTGCAGTTGATGTTTGCCCAAGTCATATTATAAATAGGATGACCATACAAGCGCCGCTTTGGTCGTAGGCGCCGCAGGTTTCCGCGCATGACATCGCCGCCTTTCACCATCCGGAGCGTCCAGGCCTTTGGCTTTCGCTATCCTCTGACGACACCGGTCATCACCTCGTTCGGGCGGATGGGGGACCGGCCTGCCGTGTTCGTTCGGGTCGAGGACACGGACGGTTACGTGGGCTGGGGCGAGGTCTGGTGCAACTTTCCCGCGCCGGGCGCCGAGCATCGTGTTCGGCTGGTCAACGAGGTCCTGGCACCGGCGCTTGTCGGATTCAGGGCAAGCGAACCTGGTGCCGCATTCGAGCGGCTGACGCAGGGAACTTCGGTGCTCGCGTTGCAATCCGGCGAAGCGGGGCCATTCGCGCAGTCGATCGCCGGCATCGATCTCGCCGTCTGGGATCTCCATGCGCGCCGCCGGAACGTTGCGTTGTGGAAATTGCTTGGCGGATCGCGGAGCCGGATCAAGGTCTATGCCAGCGGCATCAATCCAGTCGGATCTGAGCGCGCGGCGGAAGCAGCGCTCGGCCGCGGCTACCGCGCCTTGAAGCTGAAGATCGGCTTCGATCCCGCAGGCGACCGGGCCAATCTCGCCGCGCTGCGCCGCCTCGTCGGCGATGGCATGCTTGCAGCCGACGTCAACCAGGGTTGGACCATCGCGCAGGCGCTCGAGCGTGCGCCGCAGCTCGAGCCGTTCGGCCTTGCCTGGCTCGAGGAGCCCATCCGCGCGGATTGTCCGCGGCAGGAATGGAAGCAACTGCACGAGACGATCCGTTTTCCGCTCGCGGCCGGTGAGAACATCGCGAGCCACGCCGGCTTTGCCGAGGTGCTGAGCGAGCCGGTTCTGGGTGTCGTCCAGCCTGACATCGCCAAGTGGGGCGGGCTTTCGGCTTGCGCCGGCATCGCCCGCGACATCCTGACGTCAGGCAAGATGTTCTGTCCGCACTATCTCGGCGCCGGCATCGGCCTGTTGGCGTCGGCGCATCTGCTGGCGGGCGTCGGCGGCGAGGGACTGCTGGAGGTCGACAGCAATGAGAACCCGCTGCGGGATCAATTCTGCGGCCCCGTGCTTCAAGTCAGCGATGGAATGATCGAGCTCGGCGACGAGGCGGGTCTCGGCATCGCGCCCGATCTTGCCTCGATCGAACAATACCGGACCGCGTGATGTCGGGGCTTGGCTACGATTACATCATCGTCGGTGCGGGGTCGGCGGGCTGTGTGGTCGCAAACCGACTGTCCGCCGATCCCGCCTGCCGCGTGCTGCTGCTCGAAGCCGGCGGATCGGACCGGAATTTCTGGCTCAAGCTGCCGGTCGGCTATTACCGGACCATCTACAACGAGCGCTTCTCGCGCCTGTTCAAGACCGAACCGTCGGAAGGAAGCGGCGGCCGCGCCATCGTCTGGCCGCGTGGCCGCGTGCTCGGCGGATCGTCGTCGATCAACGGCCTGATCTTCATCCGCGGCCAGCACGAGGATTTTGACGACTGGGAACGTCTCGGCGCCGACGGCTGGAGCTATCGCGACGTCCTGCCCAATTTCCGGCGCTACGAGCGCTATCGCGGCGGCGAGAGCCAGTTTCACGGCGGCCTCGGTGAGTTCGAGGTCTCCGACCTCCGGAACGACAATCCGGCGTCGAGGGCCTGGGTGGAGGCGGGCGTGCAGTTCGGGCTGCCGCGCAATCCCGACTTCAACGGCGCGACGACGCTCGGAGTCGGTTCCTATCAGCTTGGCATCGGGCGGCATTGGCGGACCAGCTCGGCATCCGCCTTTCTTCGACCGATTGCCGACCGGCGCAACCTGACCATCATCACGCACGCACAGGTGAGCAAAGTCACTTTCAACGGCCGCGTCGCGACCGGCGTCGAGTGGATCAGCAAGGGGCAGGTCCATCGCGCGACAGCCGATCGCGAGGTCATCCTGTCGGGCGGCGCGCTGCAATCGCCGCAAATCCTCCAGCTTTCCGGGATCGGTCCGGCCGACCTGCTTCGCAAGCACGGTATTGCCGTCGTCACCGACTCGCCCGAGGTCGGCTCCAATCTGCAGGACCATTACCAGGCACGGCTGATCGTGCGCCTGAAGGAGCGGATCTCGCTCAATGACCAGGTCCGTCATCCTGTCGAGCTCGCGAAGATGGGGTTGCAATGGATGCTGGCCGGGCGGGGGC